>NZ_BACT01000171.1:0-146 GCF_000333255.1 Methylobacterium sp. B1
CGCGCCTGCTGTATCGCTTCTACGATGTCGATCAGGGCGCCATCCACATCGATGGCCAGGACCTGCGCAATGTCACCCAGGCGTCGCTGCGCCAGGCCATCGGCATCGTGCCGCAGGATACGGTGCTGTTCAACGACACCATCGAA
>NZ_BACT01000170.1:0-232 GCF_000333255.1 Methylobacterium sp. B1
CTGCGTCCGTCCTAATCCGCATATTCCTGGCATCTACTTCGTCAACACCGACGACATTAGCATTCACCACTTGCGATCCGCCCAAAGTAATCGTATAGGCATAGTGCGTTTGAACAGGATCCGCATCTGCTGAGAGCTGAAATTTAAAATCAACAAAGTATCCATCATCGCGACGGAATCCCGATTGCAGGACTGCTGTAGCTTTGTCAGCACGCATCTCTTGAACTAGACC
>NZ_BACT01000169.1:0-1419 GCF_000333255.1 Methylobacterium sp. B1
GCGGATGATTTCTTGGGCGCGTTCTGCTCCTGCAGGCCGGCCTGCTGCAGCAGGAACACGAAGGACGAGGCCGAGCCATCCATGATGGGGATTTCTTCGGCGGTCAGATCGATATAGAGGTTGTCGATGCCCAGGCCAGCACAGGCCGACAGCAGGTGTTCGACGGTGGATACCTTGGCGCCATCCTTGGTCAGGGTCGAGGCCATGCGGGTGTCGCCCACGCCGGTGGCGATCATCGGCAGCTCGACCACCGGGTCGAGATCGATACGACGGAAGATGATGCCGGTATCGGGCGCGGCCGGACGCAGGGTGAGCTCGACCTTGGTGCCCGAGTGCAGGCCCACGCCAGTGGTCTTGACCAGATTCTTGATTGTGCGCTGTTTCAACATCCGGCCATTATAGCCAAGATGCCCTGCCCTCGCCCCGGCCCGCACGGCGGTGTTGCAAATCGTTCCCATCTGCAAGCGCCGTCAGGACTGCGTCAGATGGGCGTGATGCGGCATAAATCATTTCCATACAGGAAAACGCCATGCCACCCGCGCCCACCATGCCGGGAGGGCTGCGATCAGCCCAGTTGGGCCAGCAGAGTCTCTGCGTTGGAGACTTCGAACTTGCCGGCAGCTTCCAGGTTCAGTTGCTTGACCACGCCGTCTTCCACCAGCATGGAGTAACGCTGCGAGCGTACGCCCATGTTGCGCTCGGTCAGGTCGAATTCCATGCCCAGGGCCTTGGTGAAGGTGGCGCTGCCGTCGCCGAACATGCGCACGATGCCGGTGGCCTTCTGGTCGCGGCCCCAGGCGCCCATGACGAAGGCGTCGTTGACCGAGATGCACCAGATCTCATCCACACCCTTGGCCTTGAACTGGTCAGCCAAGGCGATATAGCCCGGCACATGCTTGGCCGAACAGGTCGGGGTAAAGGCGCCGGGCAGCGCGAACAGCGCGATCTTCTTGCCCTTGACCAGATCCGACACCTTGAAGGCATTGGGGCCCAGGCTGCAGCCTTCGGTTTCGGTCTCGATGAATTCGGTCAGGGTGCCTTCGGGCAGGTGCTCGCCAATCTTGATGGTCATGGTCTTTCCTCGTCTGGTTGTATGAATATGGATATGAATAGGGGAGATAAAAAAAACGCCGCGCACCAGGCGCGGCGTTAGTATGCCTTGGAACCGGCCAGCCTGCTGTGAAGCTGCAGACCCGCCTTGGCAGAGCAGGATCAGTCCGCCTGCTTGCGCAGGAAGGCCGGGATGTCGTAGGTTTCCATACCGTTCTTTTCCAGTGCGCGCACGGTGTCGGAGGCCGACTCGCGACGCCACACCGCCGGTGCCTTCAAGCCACCGAATGCCGCACCAGCGGGTTGGGCTGCGCCTTGCTGCAGGTTGCCACCGACGGCCATCATCGGCTCGTTGTGGGTACCGGTGCG
>NZ_BACT01000168.1:0-4949 GCF_000333255.1 Methylobacterium sp. B1
AGAGCGATGGCCAGGCGGCGCCGCGATGGAGCGCTTCGGCTTCGGCCGGAAAGGTGCCGTCGGAACCGTGCAGCACGAGGGCGGGCGCAGGCTCGCGGCGGCGCGGCTGCCGCGGACCGCGGCGATCAGCACACGGATCGCGGGCGCGTCGCCGCGGGGATGGACCGGGCGGATAGCCAGCCCGCCGTAGCGGCCCTTGAGGGCGTCGAGGCAGGCCGGAAGGGCGTCCGCCCGGTGGATCAGGCCGAGGCGGCCGCCGGGCCGCAGGATCGCCGTGCAGGTCCGGATCCAGGTCTCGAGATCCCCGCCCGCGAAGGTGTGGGCGGCGGCGCGGCCCGGATGCGGCGAGGCGCGGTGGCCGCCGGTTGCGAAGAACGGCGGGTTGGTGAGCACGACGTCGAAACTGTCCGGCGCCAGGCCGGCGGCGCGGCGTTCCGCCGCGGGTGCCAGGACGTCGGCTACCAGAACCTGCGCGTCGATGCCGTTGAGGGCCGCGTTGGCGCGGGCCTGCCCGGCGAGCACCGGGTCGCGCTCGACCAGCGTCGGCCGGAGGCCCGGCGCCAGGGCCGCGCAGGCGAGACCGACGGCACCGGTCCCGGCGCCGACATCGCAGACCCGCTCCCCGGCCTGCGGCGCGAGCAGCCGGGCGAGCAGCACCGCGTCGGTCCCGGCGCGATGCGCCCCCCGCGGCGGCTGGTGCAGGCGCAGGAGGCCGCCGAGGAAAGAATCGGCGCCGGTGTCGGCCTCTTCTGTCACGGCTGGCGCAGCTCGTGGGCGATGCCGGCATCCGTGAGCAGGCGGCGGGCCTGGGCCTCATGGTCGCGCGGGACGAGAAGGCGCTGGCCGAAGACCCCGATCGATCCCTCCATCAGGCTCATGTGGCTGTCGGCGACGAGGACCGGGATCTCGGCCGCCTCGAGGACCGATCGGGCGAACCCGATCAGCACGACATCGTTGGCCCGGATCAGCTCGATCATCGCGCGTTCGCTCCGAAGCGGGCTCGGATCGGCGGTTTCGTCGCGTGAGCCCCGCGCTGGCGGCACCCCATATCCGGACGGCGACGATGTTGCGGCGCCGCGGGGCGCGTGCGAAGGGATCGCCCGCCCCCTGAGGGGCGACCGGTCTGGAGGTCACGGATCTTGGGTATGGCCCTCTCCATCGAGAATCCGAAGCCCGAGGCGGAGGCGGGGCTCAACGACCTCGTCGCGCTGGTGGCCGACGGCATGGCGCGGGTCAACACCACGATCCTGTCGCGGACGGGATCGGACGTGGCGATGATCCCCGAGGTCGCCAACCACCTGATCGCCTCCGGCGGCAAGCGCCTGCGCCCGATCCTGACGCTCGCCTGCGCCCAGCTCTGCGGCTACGCGGGCGCGACCGACGGCGACGTGAAGCTCGCCGCCAGCGTCGAGTTCATGCACACTGCGACGCTCCTCCACGACGACGTGGTCGACGAGAGCGACATGCGCCGCGGCCGCGTCGCCGCCCGGATCAAGTGGGGCAACGAGGCCTCCGTGCTGGTCGGCGACTTCCTGCTCGGCCAGGCCTTCCGGATGATGGTGGAGGTCGGCTCCCTGCGGGCGCTCGACATCCTCTCGGCCGCCGCCACGGTGATCGCCGAGGGCGAGGTGATGCAGCTCACCAACGCCAAGAACCTGGAGACCGACGAGGCCGCCTACCTTGCGGTGATCCGCGGCAAGACCGCCGAGCTGTTCGCCGCCGCCTGCGAGGTCGGGCCGGTGCTCGCCGGACGGCCCGAGGCCGAGCAGGCGGCCGCCCGGTCCTACGGGATGAATCTCGGCATCGCCTTCCAGCTGATCGACGACGTGCTCGATTACGGCGGCACCTCGGCGGAGCTCGGCAAGAACGTCGGCGACGATTTCCGCGAGGGCAAGATCACCCTGCCGATCGTGCTCGCCTACCGCCGCGCCAGCGAGGGCGAGCGCGGCTTCTGGCGCCGCACCCTGCAGCAGGGCGAGATCGGCGCCGACGATCTGGAAACGGCCCTCGACCTCCTGCAGCGCCACGGCGCCCTGGAGGAGACCGTCGCCCGCGCCCACCATTACGGCGCAGAGGCCCGGGCCGCCCTCGACATCTTCCCCGACGGGCCCGTCAAGGCGGCGCTCCTCGGGGCCGTCGAGTTCTGCGTGGCGCGGGCGCGCTGAGGCGGGGCCTCACGGCTCCCGCATCGACAGCCAGACCGCCCCACCATCGGATCGGCAACGCGTCGCCCCGGGCTGACCGGACCGCGGCCCGCCGCGAAGGTATCCCTCGCGCTCCGTCCCCGCAGGCGGGTCGGTGATGCCGGTCCCCTGCGATTGAACGACCCATCGGCCGCCGGTCGCGTCAGCGCGTCGCGGGTCCGAGGGCGTCGGTGAGGGCGGGGGCGAGGTTGCGCAGCTCGTCCAGATGCGCGGCCGTCAAGCTTTGCAGGAGGCCCTCGGCACGGGGGGTGAGCGACAACGCGCTCCGCCGCCGGTCCTCCACGGCGCGTGTTTTGGTCAGCAGACCGGCCTCCACCATGCGGGACACCAGTTCGGCCGCGCTGTGCGGGGCGATCAGCAGCTGCTCGGCCAGAAGGCCGACCGTGGCGGGCGCGCGTCCGACATGGCCTGCCAGGGTCAGCAGGGCCTGATGCTGCTGTGGCGGCAGCCCCGCCCGGGCCGCCGCGGCCTCGCTGAACGCCAGGAAGCGGCGGAGCCGGAACCGGAAATCCGCGAGCGCCGCATATTGCTCCCGCGACAGCGCCTCCGTCCCGGACGCGTCGGTGTCCATGATCGCCTCCGTGATGGGGCCTGTGATCCGCCGACGATGCCCCGGATCGACAGGCTTGTGCAGCCTCGCCACGACCGTGCCGTTGTGGATTATATCGGATCACGACATAAATGCGGTCGTGAGGAAAGGAGGCCTGGATGATCGGCGGGGAGGAAGGGGAGCGCGGGGGTGCCAGGCCGTTGCGCCGTGCGCTGCGGGATTTCAGTGCTGATCGGCGGGTCCTGACGCTGGCCGGCATGGCTGTCGTAACCGGCACGGCCGCGAGCGGCACCGCCTGGATCCTGCTCACGCTCATCGGCCTTGTGACCAATCTCGCGTGGTATGGCCGCTTCGATACCGCTCTGACCTCCCTGGCCGGCGCGACGCCGGGGCCCTGGATGGTGGCGATCCCGGTGATCGGGGCGCTGATCGTCGGCGCCATGGCGCGCTACGGCTCGGAGAAGATCCGCGGCCACGGGATCCCGGGAGCGATGTGAGCGATCCTGATCGGCGGGGAGCGGATGTCGCCCCAAGTTGGCGTGCTCAAGCGCTCTCCTCGGCGTGGCGATCGGCACCGGCGGCCCGTTCGGCGCCGAGGGGCCGATCATCGTGACCGGCGGCGCGGTCGGCTCGCTCTTCGCGCAGTTCTTCCACCTCAGCGCCGCCGAGCGGAAGACCCTGCTGGTGGCGGGTGCGGCTGCGGGCATGACCGCCATCTTCGGGACGCCCGTGGCGGCTGTGCTGCTCGCCGTCGAAGTCCTGCTGTTCGAGTGGCGGCCGCGGAGCCTCGTCCCGGTGACCGTCGGGGCGGTCACGGCGGCCTGCTGGCGGCCGGCCCTGTTCGGCGCCGGCCCGCTGTTTCCCTTCGCCGACAATCCGGCCCTGCCCTGGTGGGGGCTTCCCGCCTGCGCGCTGCTCGGCGTCGCCTGCGGCCTGATCTCCGGCGCGCTGACCCGGGCGCTCTACGCGCTGGAGGACGGGTTCGGGCGGCTTCCCATCCACTGGATGTGGTGGCCCGCCCTCGGCGCCGTCGTGGTCGGCCTGGGCGGCCTCGCGGAGCCCCGGGCGCTCGGCGTCGGCTACGACGTGATCCACGACCTGCTCTCCGGCCACATGCTGGCGAGCGCCGTGGTGCTGATCCTGGGGGTGAAGGCGGTGATCTGGCTCGCCGCCCTGTCGTCGGGCACGTCCGGAGGCGTGCTCGCGCCGCTGCTGATCCTTGGCGGCGCCGTCGGCTGGCTGATCGGCCTGCTCCTGCCCGGCGCCCACGGCTTCTGGGCGCTGCTCGGCATGGCGGCGATGCTCGGCGGCACGCTGCCGGCGCCCCTCACCGGCGTCGTCTTCGCCGTCGAGGTGACCGGCGACGTCGCCGCCCTGGCGCCCCTGCTCGCCGCCACCATGGCGGCCTACGCGGTGACCGTGCTCCTCCTCAAGCGCTCGATCCTGACCGAGAAGATCGCCCGGCGCGGGCAGCACGTCACCCGGGAATACGGGATCGATCCCTACGATCTGGCCCGGGTCGAGGCGGTGATGACCCGCACCGTCGAGACCCTGGACGCGGACCTGCCCCTGGCCGAGGCCCTCGCCGCCATCGAGACCGGCCTCCACCACGCCTACCCGGTGGTCGACGGCGCGGGTCGGCCGGTGGGCCTCGTCTCGCGCAAAGACGCCCTGCGCTGGACCCTCGAAGTGCGCGAGGGTGAGACCGAGGCGGGCACCCTCGGCGAGCGCGTCTCCGACGCCGATCTGGCCGTCGTCCATCCGGGCGACGTGGTCTCGCACGCCCTCGACGTGATGCTGTCGGCCGGGCAGGGCCGCCTGCCGGTCACCGATCCGCAGACCGGCAGCCTCGTCGGGCTCCTGACCCGCAAGGACCTGCTTCAGGTGCGCGCCACCGTGGTGCGGGCCGAAGCCGAGCGCCGCGCGTTCTACCGGAAAGGGCGGGGTGAGCGGCGCGCACGGATGGAGGCATGACCATGGAGCCGCGCCTTCCCGGCCGGACCACCCGCCTCGACCAGCTCGGGCCGGGCAGCTGCTACCTGATCGCCGGCCCGGACGGGCCTGATCTCGCCCTCGTCGTCCTGCGTGACGGACGGCGGGAGGCCCTGCTGCTGAACCGGCGTCACGAGGCCGACGGCCACCTGCGGATCGTCTCTGAGATCGCCCCCGACACCGACGTGTGGCGCTGCGGGGCG
>NZ_BACT01000167.1:0-10295 GCF_000333255.1 Methylobacterium sp. B1
GGGTCAGCTCCAGATGCTGCTTTGGTCCTCGCCCACGGGCACGTGCGTCGCCCGGTAGGCCAGGATGTCGGCGGCCATCAGCACCGGGTAGTCGTACAGCCGAATCGAGGCGTTCTCCCGGTCCTGCCCGGCCTTCTCCTTGAACTGGGTCATGCGGTTCAGCCAGCCGAGGCGGGCGACGCAGTTGAACACCCAGGCGAGCTCGGCGTGCTGGGGCACCTGGCTCTGGTTGAATACGATCGAGCGCTTCGGATCGATTCCGGCGGCGAGGAAGGCGGCCGTGACCTCGCGGATCTGGCCGCGCAGGGCCTCCGGATCCTGCCAGACGGTGATCGCGTGCAGGTCGACCACGCAGTACAGGCACTGCGCGTCGCGGTCCTGCATCTCCACGAAGCGCTTCACCGCTCCGAGATAGTTGCCGAGATGCAGGTTGCCGGTGGGCTGGACGCCCGAGAAGACCAATTCGGTGAACGCGGCCATCGGCGCCGATCCTGAGCAAAGATAGACCGGGGCTCCGCGCCGTCCGGGCGCGGGGTTACTCGCACCCGTAGGCCGGAATGGTCAAGGACGCGCTCACGGCTCCCGCACGGGGCGCTTCGCGCTGGGGCAGAGGTCGGTCAGGACGCAGCGCCCGCAGGCGGGCCGGTGATGGTGGCAGACCTGCTGGCCGTGCAGCATCAGGATCTCGTGATTGTCGTAGAGATCCTGCGCGCTCCACGCCGCGGGCAATTGCCCCCGCAGGATCGCGTGCGCCGGGCCGACATCGACCCGCGGGCCGATCAGCCCGAGGCGCTGGGCGACCCGGTGATGGTGGCTGTCCACCGGCAGCGCCGGCATCCGCAGGGTGGAGAACGACAGGACCGCGGCACTGGTCTTCGGCCCGATCCCGGGGATGGCCTGCAGCCACGCCCGCGCCGCCTCGACTTCCATGTCGGCCAGGAAGGCGAGGTCGAGGGTTCCGCACCGGTCGCGCAGGGCCCGGATCACGTCGCGGATGCGCGGCGCCTTCAGCTCCGGCCATGTCACCCCCGCGATGGCGGCCTCGATCTCCGGCACGTCCGCGTCGATCACCGCCTCCCAGTCCGGGAAGCGTGCCCGCAGGGCCTTGAAGGCCCGGCCGGATTCGGCGTTGCGCGTCCGGTGCGACAGGAGCGAGGAGACGAGTTCGCTGACCGGATCCAGGCTGTGGAAGTACGGGATCGGGCAGCCGTAGACCGGGCAGAGGCGCGCGTGGATCGCCAGCGCCTTCTCGGCGAGGGCGGGATCCATGGCGTTGGGGGCCGCCTTGCGGCGCGGAGGCGGGACGGTCCCGGTTCTGAGGTCGGTGGCGGGCATGTCGGGCGAATCCGCGAGCCGACGCCCCTGTTCCTGCCGGGGCGGGGCAGCGGCGATCTGTCCGATCTCCGCGCATGCGCGTCAGGAACGGGCGATCGGGTGCCGTGCACTCCTCCCTTCCCCGCAGAGGGGCGAGAGGCGGCGGTTGCGGCCGGTTCTCCGGCGCGGGATCGGTCCGCGACGTCGGCCGATCTGCCGGCCCCTACTTCACCAGCGCGTAGATGTTCACGTCGAGGTTGTCGTCGGTACCGTCCTTGAGGTCGGTGGCGTATTCCTCGACGAACCGGTCCTGCACCACGATGTCCTTGGCATCGAGATAGGCGGTCAGGGTCTCGTAGGTGCTGTCGATCGACTCGTAGGAACCCTTGTGGGCAAAGCGCAACGCCTTGCCGGAGGGCGTCGTGCCGAAGCGCAGCCCGTCGGTCTCCGCCGGCGCCGGGTTCGGCGCGGCCGCCACCGGAATCATCGCCTCGAACTCGAAGCCGTCATCGTCGGTCCGGGTGAAGACCGCCAGCGGCCGGCCGGCCGGCGCGACGCCCAGCTTGGCGAGGTCGGCCTCGATCCGCGCGAAGGCCTGCTTCAGGTTCGGCACGGCCTCCTCCCATTTGGTCTTGCCCGACAGGATCGCGGCGGGCTTCGACGGCAGGGTGACCTCGTCGACGTCGCCGGGCTCGCCGGCCTTCTCGATGAGCGTCGGACGCGCGGGCGTTCCCACCGCGGACTGGCCCGCGGGCGGGGGCGCCACCGATTGCTGGGGGGCCGGGGCCGCGCTCTTGTCCGGATCGGCCACCGGGTTCGGCGCCGTCGTCGTCGGCAGCGGGTTCGTCTGGGCCGGCGCGGGTGCCGTGGAGGGCGGCGGCGCAGGCTGCTGCTGCGCGGCGATCGGGCCGCCGGACGCGAGCACGAAGGCGGCCGAGAGGGCGACGAGCGGACGAAGGCGGATCACGTGGGGCGCTCCGGTCGAGGCCCGCGGATGATCGCGCAGGCTCCCGCCGCGTAACCTAGTGGCGAACGTGACGGCCCGCGAGGGCACCGCGGACGAGAGCCGCGGGTGCGGCGCATCTGCCACGCTGCTGCACCCCTCGCGCCGGGCGGTCGCTTTTGCGATATAGCCGGCCCCTCCTCGACCTGCGGGACCGCATGAGCGCACTCGCCCACAGACGCTTCCTGAAGATGCACGGCGCCGGCAACGCGATCGTGGTGCTGGACCTGCGCGGCTCCACCGCGACGGTGCGGCCCGAGGAGGCGCGGGCGATCGCGCAGGATCCCGGCTCGGCCTTCGATCAGCTGATGGTGCTACACGATCCCGTGAGCCCGGGCACGGACGCGTTCCTGCGGATCTACAACACCGACGGTTCGGAATCGGGCGCCTGCGGAAACGGCACGCGCTGCGTCGCCTACGCGATGCTCGACGATCCGGCCATGGCCCGGCCGGCCGAGGGCGGGCGGCTCACCCTGGAGACCGAAGCGGGCGTGCTCGGCGTGCGCCGCGTCTCGGAGCGGGCCTTCACGGTCGATATGGGCCGGCCGCGTCTCGCCTGGGACGAGATCCCCCTGTCGGAGCCCTTCCCGGACACGCGCCGGATCGAGTTGCAGATCGGCCCGATCGACGATCCGATCCTGCACTCGCCGGGCGCGGTGAACATGGGCAACCCGCACGCGGTGTTCTTCGTGGAGCAGGATCCGGATTCCTTCGACCTCGCGCGGATCGGTCCGATGCTGGAGAACCATCCGCTGTTCCCGGAGCGCGCCAACATCTCCGTGGCGCAGGTGACGGGCCGCGAGACGATCAAGCTCCGCGTCTGGGAGCGCGGCGCCGGGCTGACGCTCGCCTGCGGCACCGCCGCCTGCGCCACCGTGGTGGCCGCCTCGCGCCTCAAGATGATCGGCCGGCAGGCCCAGGTCGCGCTGCCCGGCGGCGAGCTGTTCATCGAGTGGCGCGCCGACGACCATGTCCTGATGACCGGCCCGGTCGCGCTCGTCGCCGAGGGGACCCTGGCGCCGGAGCTGTTCGACAGCGCGGCCTGATGGCGGTCGAGACCCTCACCTTCGGCTGTCGCCTCAACACCGTCGAGTCCGAGGCTCTGCGGGCCCATGCGGCCGCGGACGGCCGGGACCGGGTGGTGGTCAACACCTGCGCGGTCACCGCCGAGGCCGGGCGGCAGGCCCGCAAGGCGATCCGGCGCATCGCCCGCGAACGGCCCGGCGCCGAGATCGTCGTCACCGGCTGCGGCGCCGAGGTGGACACGGAGGCCTACGCGGCCATGCCGGAGGTCGCGCGCCTCGTCGGCAACGCCGAGAAGCTGCGGCCCGAGGGCTGGTCGGCGGCCGCGACCGGACCGGGGGCCGTCATGGCGGCGCGGATGGCCGAGCCGACGCGGATCGAGGCCATGGCCGGGCATACCCGCGCCTTCGTGCCCGTGCAGAACGGCTGCGACCACCGCTGCACCTTCTGCGTGATCCCGTTCGGACGCGGCGTCTCCCGCTCGGTGCCGGTGCCCGATGTGGTCGCGCAGGTGGAGACCCTCGTGGCCCGGGGCGGGCGGGAAGTGGTGCTGACCGGCGTCGACCTCACCGCCTATGGACGGGATCTCTCCGGGCCGTCCCTCGGCGGTCTGGTGCGGTCGATCCTCCGGGCGGTGCCCGATCTCCCGCGCCTGCGCCTCTCCTCCATCGATTCCGTGGAGGCCGACGACGCCCTGCTCGCGGCGATTGCCGAGGAGGAGCGGTTGATGCCGCACCTGCACCTGTCGCTGCAGGCCGGCGACGACCTGATCCTCAAGCGCATGAAGCGCCGGCACCTGCGCGCCGACGCGATCCGCTTCTGCGAGACCGTGCGGCGGCTGCGGCCCGACATGGTGTTCGGCGCCGACCTGATCGCGGGTTTTCCGACCGAGACGGAGGCGCAGTTCGCCCGCTCCCTCGACCTCGTGGCGGAGTGCGGCCTGACGCACCTGCACGTCTTCCCGTATTCCCCGCGCCCCGGGACGCCCGCCGCGCGGATGCCGCCGGTGGCGGCGGACGCGATCCGCGCGCGGGCGGCGCGGCTGCGCGCAGCCGGTGCCGACGCCCTGCGGCGGCACCTCGACGCACAGGTCGGGCGGCGGCTGACCGTGCTGGCGGAGCGCGGCGGCACCGGGCGGAGCGCGGATTTCACCGCCGTGCGCCTGTCAGACGCGCCTGCCCCCGGCACGTTCCACAGCGTCGCGATCGCGTCTCACGACGGGGCGCGGCTGATCGCGGCCTGAGCCGCGAGCGGCGCCACGGCCTCGGCGATGTGCGGCGGCGGCGGGGCCGTCACCGTGATGGCGTCGCGCTTCGGATAGAGCGGGATCGACAGGGTCCGCGCGTGCAGGTGCAGCGCGCTGCCGCGGGGCGCCCCGCCGTAGATCGCGTCGCCCAGGATCGGCCAGCCGGAGGCGGCGCAATGGACCCGGAGCTGGTGGGTGCGGCCGGTCACCGGCTTCAGCTCCAGCCATGTCCGCCCCCCGGCGCGGCCGAGCACCCGCCAGTGCGTCAGCGACGGGTCGCCCGCCGGGTCGGCCTTCATCCACCAGGAGCGCGGATCGTCCGAGCGGCGGGCCAGCGGCAGGTCGATGCGGCCGGCCTCCTCGGCGGGGCCGCCCTCCACGATCGCCCAGTAGGTCTTGTCGACGCCGCTGCCGGAGAACAGCTTGCCGAGCCGCGCCAGCGCCTTGGCGTGGCGGCCGAGCGCGAGGCAGCCGGAGGTGTCGCGGTCGAGCCGGTGCGCGGCCTCCGGGCGGCGCGGCAGGCCGAACCGCAGGGCGTCGAGGTGATCGGTGAGCGTCTCGCCGCCGCGGGGGCCCGGATGGACCGGTAAACCCGCCGGCTTGTCGATGACGAGCAGCAGGGCATCGCGGTAGAGGAGGCGCGCGCCTATGTCGAAGGCGTTGGACATCCGGATCGGCTAGAGGGTCGGTGTCGGCGGGGCAAGGTGGGGCGAGGACGCGATTTCATGGCGAGCGAGGAGAAGCCCGGCTGGTTCGGACGCCTGTTCGGGCGCAAAGGCCAGCCCGCGCCCGAGGACAAGCCGGAAGACAAGCCCGAGGCCGAGCTGCCCCCGGAGGCGGCCTCGCCCTCCGAGGGTGAGCCGGACTTCGCCACCGCCGCGGAGGATGTCGCGCATGTTCCGCTGCCGCCCGAGGAGACCGGGGAGCCGGTCCCGGACGTGGTCGAGGGCGCCGATCTGCTGCCCGTCGCGGGCGAGCCCGAGCGTCCGCCGGCCGGCACCGCCGGCGACGACCCCGCGCACGGGGCCGACCCGGTCGATACCGGTGACGTGAACCGGGAGCCGGTGGTCGCGCCGATGCCCGACATCCAGCCGGTCGACAGCGCCGCTGCCCTAGCCCACGACGCGGGTGCCGGGCCGGACCGCGAGCCGGAGGCCAAGGGCTGGTGGAGCCGGCTCACCTCGGGGATGAAGCGGACCTCGTCGGCGCTCTCCGAGCGCGTGACCGGCCTGTTCACCAAGCGCAAGCTCGACGCCACCACCCTGGAGGACCTGGAGGACGCGCTGATCCAGGCCGATTTCGGCGTCGAGACCGCGATGCGGGTCTCGGAGGCCGTCGGCAAGGGCCGCTACGAGAAGGGCATCTCGCCGGACGAGGTGCGGGCGATCCTCGCCGCGGAGGTCGAGCGGGCGCTGGAGCCCGTGGCGGTGCCGCTCGCCATCGACGCGAGCCGGAAGCCCTTCGTGATCCTCACCGTCGGCGTGAACGGCGCCGGCAAGACCACGACCCTCGGCAAGCTCGCCTCGAAGCTGCGGGCGGAGGGGCGCACCGTGATGCTGGCGGCGGGCGACACGTTCCGGGCGGCGGCGATCGACCAGCTCAAGGTCTGGGGCGCGCGCACCGGCACGCCGGTGGTGAGCGGCGCGCAGGGGGCAGATGCCGCGGGCCTCGCCTTCGACGCCCTCAAGCAGGCCTCGGCCGCCGGGACCGACGTGCTGCTGATCGACACCGCCGGCCGGCTCCAGAACAAGACCGGCCTGATGGCGGAGCTTGAGAAGATCGTCCGCGTGCTGCGCAAGCAGGATCCGGAGGCGCCCCACGCCACGATCCTCGTCCTCGACGCCACGGTGGGCCAGAACGCCCTCAGCCAGGTGGAGCTGTTCTCGCAGGCCGCGCCGGTCTCGGGCCTGGTGATGACCAAGCTCGACGGCACCGCCCGGGGTGGCATCCTGGTGGCGCTGGCGGCGAAGTTCGGCCTGCCGGTCCACTTCATCGGCGTCGGCGAGGGCGTCGAGGACCTGGAGCCCTTCGCGGCCCGCGACTTCGCCCGGGCCATCGCCGGGCTGGAGAAGGATTAGGACGCGGGCGCCCGCCGATCTTTGGTGCGCGATGTCATGGACATCGCGCGCTCGGCGTACCACACACCCCGCAAATCCCGTTCGACGCTCCCGGCCCACCGTGAGCGCCGCAGCCGAGCCGACCGAGCGTATGCAGATCGAATCCGTCCCCCCGCACCGCCACCTGCCGCCGCTCGTGAAGCTGGCGCTGGAACTCGGCCCGCTGGTGCTGTTCTTCCTCGGCAACGCGTATTCCGAGAAGTTCGGCGTCGCCCCGGACCAGAAGCTGTTCGTGGCCACGGGCGTGTTCATCGCGGCGACCGTGGTGGCGCTGGCGATCCACTACGTCATGGTGCGCCGCCTGCCGATCATGCCGCTCGTGTCCGGCGTGGTGGTGGTGGTGTTCGGCGGCCTGACCCTGGCGCTGCAGGACAAGACCTTCATCATGGTCAAGCCGACCATCGTGAACGCCCTGTTCGGGACGGTGCTGCTCGGCGGCCTCCTGTTCGGGCGCTCGCTGCTCTCGGTGGTGCTCGATTCGATGTTCAGCCTCACCGAGGAGGGCTGGCGCAAGCTCACCTTCCGCTGGGGCGTGTTCTTCTTCGTGCTGGCGGCGCTCAACGAGCTGGTGTGGCGGACGCAGACGGAGGATTTCTGGGTGAACTTCAAGGTGTTCGGCATCATGCCGATCACCGTGCTGTTCGCCTTGGCGCAGACGCCGCTGCTGACCCGCTACGAGCGCAAGACCCCGCAGCCCGAACTCTAGGGTCTACTGCGCTGCCGCGACCTTGCCGGCGGCGCGGATTCGCGTGAGCACGCTCGCGAAATTCTCAGGCGTGAGGATGCCGACGAGCTTGTCGCGGATGATGCCGTCCGGCCCGATGATGAAGGTTTCGGGCACGCCGTAGACGCCGAAATCGATCGCCGCCCGCCCTCCGGCATCGGCCCCCACCGCGCTGAACGGGACCCCGTGCCGGGCCAGGAAGCGCTGGCCAGCCTCGGGGGTCGGCTCCTTGTAGTCGATGCCCACGAGCCGGATGCCGGGCTCCTTCGCCAGGCGCATCAGCATCGGGTGCTCCACCTGGCAGGGCGCGCACCAGGAGGCGAAGACGTTGAGCACCGTGATCTGGCCCTTCAGATCCGCGCTCGACAGGCCGGGCACGGGCGCGCCCCCGGCGGTCAGCCCCGGCACGGCGGGCAGATCGAACTGCGGCACCGGCTTGCCGATCATCGCGGAGGGCAGGGCCGCCGGATCGGCGCCGGAGCGCAGGCGCAGGAACAGCACGGCGGCGAGCGCCGCGAAGGCGAGGGCCGGCACGATCAGCAGCAGCGAGCGGCGGACCGGCGGCGGCCGCCCGGTCGCCTCGTCGAGGGGCGCGGTCATCGCCGATCCTCGCCGAAGCCCTTCAGGGCACGCAGCTGCGTCCGGCGATCGCGCAGGGCGTTGCCGACCAGGGCGACCATCACGAAGGCGGTGAAGGCGTAGGCGAGCAGGATGAAGCCGCCGTGAGACCCGAGATCCATTGCGGCCCCCTAGACCGGTTGGCCCACCGGCATCGCGGCCGGTGTCGGAGTGATGTGCGGCTGGGCGCGGTCGAGGCGCTCGGCCTCGCGGATCGTCAACGTCCGCACCCGGCGACGCATGATCTCGGTGCGCATCGTGTAGAGATGCAGGGTGGTCCCCCCCAGGGTCGCGGCGCCGATCATGACCAGCAGCGGGTAGAGCATCGAGGGATCGATGGTCGAGCCGCCCATGCGCAGGATCGAGGCCGGCTGGTGGAGGGTCGACCACCAGTTCACCGAGAACTTGATGATCGGCAGGTTCACGGCCCCGACCAGGGTCAGGATCGCCACCGCGCGCGCGGCACGGTTCGGATCCTCCAGCGTGCGCCACAGGGCGATGATGCCGCAATAGATCAGCAGCAGAATGAGCATGGAGGTCAGGCGGGCATCCCAGACCCAGTAGGTGCCCCACATGGGCTTGCCCCACAGGGAGCCGGTCACGAGGCAGATCAGCGTGAAGGCCGCCCCGATCGGCGCCGCCGCCCGCTGGGCGACGTCGGCCAGCGGGTGGCGCCAGACCAGGGTGCCGATCGCCGACACGCTCATGGCCCCGTAGAAGAACACGCCGAGCCACGCCGCCGGGACGTGGACGTACATGATCCGCACGGTCTCGCCCTGCTGGTAGTCGGGCGGCACCACGAAGAAGGTCTGGTACAGCCCCAGGGCCAGGACGGCGAGCGACAGGGCCGTGAGCCACGGCACCAGCGCGCCCGACCAGCGCATGAAATGGCTGGGATTCGACAGGCGGGTCCAGAGGGAAGGCGTCATCGCGGCAGCTGTCTCGGACATCGTGGAAGCGGTCTAGCCTAGGGTGCGGTGCAGCAACAATGCGGGACGGCGGCGCAGGCGGCGGGGTCGCCGGAATGTGGTCGCAGACGGTGCCAACGCTGACGGGGCGTCGGAGCCGACGCGCTCCTGGACGATCGCGTCGACACCCAACCGTCTTCTTGGGACATCCGCGACGCGCCCCCTCTCCCGTGCGGGAGAGGGGATCCGCGCTACGCCCACACGCGTCTAAGCCTCCCAGCGTTCGCCGGTCTGGAAAGTATCGCTATCTCGAGCTTCCTGTGACCGCGCCTGTTCGAGGCGTCCCGGGCCATGCCCCCGGCGCCACCGGCGCGCGGGGACGATGACGCATGCCCGCAACCGCAGGTTTTGGCGTCCGAGCCTTGCGCATCGCGGGCAGATTGCGCATATAGACGTGAACAAAAAGAGAACGAAAGAGCGTCCCCGAGAAAAGCTGTGGACGACCCGCCTCCCTCCTGACGGAACGAGCGCTTCATGCGAACCGCCGACAAGCAGATCGCCGACATCCTCGTCCGCTACGGCGAGCCCTTCGGGGGCAACGTCTGGCGCGTTCAGGGGACCGCCGTCATCTACCACAAGACCCTGGAGCGCATCGCCGCCCAGGCCGGCATCGTGTTCGAGCCGCCGACCGTCATCCGGGCCGAACGCGACGAGGCCGTGATCCTGGTGACCGGCCGCCTGCCCGGCGCGAAGCCCGGGACCGAGCGGGTCGAGTGGTCGATGGGCGAGGCGCTGGTCAACGTGAACTACCGCGTCTCCGGCAAGCAGGCGGCCTACGTCTACGCCATGGCCGAGAAGCGCGGGAAGGACCGCGTCATCCTCAAGCTCATCGAGCTGCACGGTCTCGTCTACTCGGAGGAGGAGGCCGACGAGTTCCGCGCCCACCAGATCCCGGTCCGCGCCGTCGACGAGGATTTCGAGGAGGCGCCCGCCTTCGACGAGGTCACCGAGGCCGAGGGCGACCTCAAGCGCCGCATCGACGAGGCCGCGACGATCAACGCGGTCACCGACCTGATGCTGGACGGCGCCACCCAGGCCGTCCTGACGACGATGCCGCCCGGCACCCGCGACGAGGTGCGCGACTACGCCAAGGCCCGCCTCGTGGCGCTCGGCTGGCCGAAGCGCGCCGGACGCCGCAGCGCCGCCTGATCCCGCTTCCACCCCACCGAAGGAGACCGCCATGCATCGCGCGACGAGCCGCCGCACCATGAAAGCCCGCCGGGATTCCCCACACGGCTGGAGCATCGAGACGCTGTCCTACAGCCCGACGCGGATCGTGCGC
>NZ_BACT01000166.1:0-3479 GCF_000333255.1 Methylobacterium sp. B1
CGCCCGGACGCGGCCCTAGCTCAGGGCCGCCCCGTCGGTGACGCTACCGCTACAATAAGGACCGTGGTCATCGGAAATCCGAACCTGCCTCGCGGCACCCGCATGATCCGGAACTGGCTCATGGTCGGCGCGCGAAGTGTCGGGCCTCATAGCGGAGCGCGCGCGGCGGGTCAACGCGTCCGCGCGTGCAAGTGAGCCGGTTCGGAGGCGGAGCCGCTCCCTCACTGCAGGGGCGGCGGGAAGCGGCGGACCCAGTTGCTCGCCGCGTCGTAGGCGGCCCCGAGTTGCAGGCAGGCGAGTTCGCCGTGGTTCGGTCCGACGATCTGGATGCCGGTGGGCAGTCCGGCGGCTCCGAACCCGGCCGGCACGTCGAGGGCCGGCAGGCCCGACATCGTCGCCGGGATCGTGATCTGCATCCAGCGGTGATAGGTGTCCATCGCCTGTCCGCCCACCGTCTCGGGCCAGCGCAAAGCCTTGTCGAACGGGAAGACCTGCGCGCTCGGCATCACGAGGTAATCGTAGCCCTCCATGAAGCGGCGCAGGGTCTCGTACCAGCGGGTGCGCCCCTCCAGGGCCGCGATGATCCGGTCGGCGCCGAGCGCCAGCCCCCGCTCGACCTCCCAGACCGCCTCCGGCTTGAGCAGGGCCCGGTGGCGGGGCTCGTCGTAGAACGGGCGGAGATTTGCCGCGACGGTGAAGGCGCGCAGCACCAGCCAATCCTCCCAGAGCCGCTCCATATCGTAGCGCGGCATCGCCTCCTCGACGGTGCAGCCGATCTCCGCGAACGTCGCCAGGGCGGCGCGTCCGACGTCGAGCACGCCGGGATCGAAGGGGATCTGGCCGCCGCAATCGCCGAGCCACGCGATCCGCGTCCCGCGGAAGTCGCGGGCGAGCGGGCTCGCGAAGGCGGAGGGGTCCTGCCGGATGGCGTTCGGGCAGCGGGGGTCGTAGCCCGCCAGAACCGAGAGCATCAGTCCGATATCGCCGGGCGTTCGCCCGATCGCCCCGAGCACGCCGAGCCCGGGGCTGAACACGTCCTTGGCCTCGGCGGGGATCCGTCCCCAGGCCGGGCGCAGGCCGTAGCAATTGTTGAAGGCCGGCGGGTTGCGGAGCGAACCGGCATGGTCGCTGCCGTCGGCCACCGGCTGCATCCGCAGCGCCACCGCCACGGCCGCGCCGCCGCTCGACCCGCCCCCGGTCTTCGCCGGATCGTAGGCGTTGCCGGTGGCGCCGTAGACCGGGTTGAAGCTGTGCGAGCCGAGGCCGAATTCGGGGATGTTGGTCTTGCCGATGAAGATCGCCCCGGCGGCGCGCAGGCGCGTCACCATGATCGAGTCCGTCTCGGCGATCCGGTCGGCGAAGATCGGCGACCCTTGGGTGAACGGCAGGCCGCGGACCGGGTCGAGATCCTTCACGGCCAGCGGGAAGCCGTGCAGCGGCCCGACGGGCTCGCCCCGCGCCAGGACGGCGTCCGCACCTTCGGCCTCGCGCAAGAGCGCCGCGTCGTCCTGCAGGCCCACGATTGCGTTGACCTGCGGGTTGAGCCGGTGGATCCGCTCCAGATAGGCGCGCATCACCTCCGCGCAGGAGACCACCCGGCCGCGGATGGCGGCGGCGAGGTCCACGGCGCCCATCGCCGTGATGCCGTCCTGTCGCGCGTCCTGCATCGTACACCGCCTCCAGCTTGGTCGGGATGAGTACGGAGATGACGGCCGCCGAGCAGAGCGTTGGCAAGCCCTCGGCCGCCCATGTAGCTTACAGGTCGCCGCCGAGGAGCGCGAACGACATGCCGCCCGCTTTCAAAGCCGGATCCGCAGCCGCGAAGGCCCGCAACGACCGTGCACGTCTGCGCGCTCAAGGCCTGAGACCCATGCAGATCTGGGTGCCGGACGTGAGCGCGCCCGCGTTCAGAGCGGAGGCGCATCGCCAGTCGCACGCGATCGCCGAGAGCGAGCGCGATGCGGAGGATCAGGCCTTCATCGACGCCGTGTCCGATCAGGGCGATGAATGAGGCGCGGTGCGATCTGGACGGTAGCCGGCGGAAAAACCTACGCGGGGAAGCCACGCCCGGCCGTGATCGTTCAGGATGACAGCTTCGACGCGACCGACTCGATCACCATCTGCGCCTTCACGTCGAACGAGACGGACGCGCCTCTTTTCCGGATCCCCGTCCTTCCAACCGGACGCAACGGATTGCGTGCACCGTCACGGCTCATGGTCGACAAGATCACGACCGTTCCGAAAATCAAGATGGGCGACCGCATCGGACGGCTCGACGACGAGGATCTGCTGCGGCTCGACCGAGCGATACTCGTCTTCCTCGGCTTGGCGGGGTCTTCGTCTCAAGCCGAACGGCCTGAGACCGGCATCCGTCGCGATTAGCTGGATACCACCGACCAGGGCAGCGTCTCGTCACCCCGGAACACCACCACCGCGGTGTCGTCCACGGTCACGGCCTCGGCGACGCGGCCGGGCCGGCGCTCCAGGGTGACGGTCCCGGCATTCGGCTCCAGACCGTGGAAGCGGGCGCCGTTGAGGGAGGCGAAGGCCTCGAACTTATCGAGCGCCCCCTCCTCGTCGAAGACCTGCACGTAGGTCTGGAGCGCGCTCGGCCCGCAGAACACGCCCGCGCAGCCGCAGGCCGCCTCCTTGGCGCCGCGGACGTGGGGGGCGGTGTCGGTGCCGAGATAGAAGCAGGCCTCGCCGGAGGTCGCGGCCCGGCGCAGGGCCAGCCGGTGCCGCTCGCGCTTGGCCACCGGCAGGCAGTACAGGTGCGGGCGCAGCCCGCCCTGGAAGATGTGCGTCCGGTTGATCACGAGGTGGTGCGGCGTGATCGTGGCCGCGCACCGGCTCCGGTGCTCCCGGACCACGTCGAGGATCTCCGCCGTGGTGGCGTGCTCCACGGTGACCTTCAGCCCCTTGTGCCGGCCGAGCAGCGGGATCAGGCTGCCCTCCATGAACGCGGCCTCGCGGTCGAAGATGTCGATCTCCGGGTCGGTGGCCTCGCCGTGGATCAGGAGCGGCATGCCGATCCGCTCCATCCGCTCCAGCACCGGCGCGATCCCCAGGAGGTCGGTGACGCCCGCATGGGAGTTCGTGGTCGCGCCCGCCGGATAGAGCTTGGCGGCGACCCAGACCTTCTCCCGGAAGCCGCGCTCGATCTCGTCCGGATCGGTGTCGTCCCGCAGGTAGCAGGTCATGAGCGGGGTGAAGTCCATGCCGGTGGGAAGGGCCGCCAGGATCCGCGCGCGATAGGCCTCCGCGGCGGCGACCGTGGTCACCGGCGGCACGAGGTTCGGCATGATGATGCCCCGGGCGAACTGCGCCGCCGTGTAGGGCAGCACCGCCCTCAGCATCGCGCCGTCGCGCAGGTGGATGTGCCAGTCGTCCGGCCGGCGGATCGTGATCCGGTCGACCGGCTTCGCGTCCTGGCGCTCGGCGGGGGACAGGTCTGCGACGCCCATCGCGAAAACCCCTCA
>NZ_BACT01000165.1:0-7525 GCF_000333255.1 Methylobacterium sp. B1
CGGCTGCCGACGCGTCGAAGCCGTGCATCGGCTTCCCGGCCGCCGCGCCGGTCGGATGCGCGACGGTCGTTCCGCTCGCCGAGACCACGGCCAGGTAGCCGGTCCCGAACGGCTTCACCGCGCCGAAGGCGGCATTCAGGGATCCGAGGTCGATGTCGACACCGGCGGTGCCGCGATACGTGCCGTCCACGCTGATCGGCGCGCCGAAGGACATCATGACGACGTCCTTCCCGGCCACCGGGTAGATGTAGGGTTCGATGGCCACCAAGCGGTTCAGCTTCTTCGGCTGAAGGTAATAGGCGCCGTCCGGCTCGGCCTCGTAGCCGGTGAGAACCTCCCGCTTGATCGTGCCGCTGCCGCGATTCCAGTAGGGCATGAAGCGGCCGCTCGCGTCCGAGGAGGCCGTGCCGGCGAACGTGCGGTCGCGCCCGTCCAGGGCATCCGGCTCCCAGCCCGTCCAGGTCGCGATCAGGCTGGGGTTGGCGCGCAGAAGCTCGCGCAGCATCGCATCGTAGACCTCACGGTCCTGAATGCCGCGGGCGCGCAGGGCCGAGGCGGAGGCTGCGATGCTCTCGGCGGTCTTGGCCGCGACCGCGAGGCGAAACCGGACCTCGCGCGCCTCGTTCGACAGAGTCTCCGACTGCATCTTGGCCGCCTGCTCCTCGAAGGAAGCGTTGATTCGACGGGCAAGAAAAGTCATCCCTCCCGCGAAAACCGCAGCGATCAGGACGCTACAGATAACGGCGACACGCAGGGGCAGCGAAAGCATGTTCTCTACGATCCGCGCAAGGATGTGACCGACCAGATTTGCAGGAAATCTAGCGGCCACCCCCGCACATCGTCAAGAAATTTTGAACTCGGCCGCGATCAGTCGCAATTATATTGCTACATCAATATGAAGCGCCGCGGATATCTACTTGGTATCAACTTGTGCGCCGAAGATTGAATTCCCGGCATATCGAGCGCCCGCCGGCCGCCCCATTTCGCGAGGCGGCCGGCAAAGGGTCGTCAGGCCTCGCCGCGGGCGACCAGCGCCTCGTACTCCGAGACCTCCAGCTTGCCCTCGCGGGCGACCCGCGCCTTGTCTTCGTCGCTGATCACGTCGCCCGCGAGGTCCAGACGCTTCCAGGCGGCGAGCGGCGTCTCGCGGCCGGGCCGCGGCACGTACTTGTTCTGCTCGAGCTTCTGGTACTTGTGGATGTAGCGCGGGCAGTTGATCCAGATCTTCGTCACCGCGACCTTCACCAAGTATTTGGCCTCGGTGTACTCGGCCATCAGGGCGTCGTCGCGCAGCAGCGTGGCGTGGCCCTGCACGCGGATGCGGTGGGGCGTCTCGAAATCGATGAACAGCAAGCCGACCTTGGCCTGCCCCGCGATGTTGCCCATCGAGTAGAACATGCCGTTGCCGTCGAAGCCCGGGAACACCAGCGTGTTGGCGTCGAGCACCTTCACGAAGCCCGTGGGGCCGCCCTTGTAGGAGACGGTCGGCATGCCGTCCGGGTCGACGGTCGAGAGGAAGAACATGTCGCGGGAGCCGATGAAGGCGGCCTCGTCCGGCTGGATGCTCTCGTGGACCCAGTCCTCGTCGAGGCGCACCGCGAGCTTGGTGGTGCCGAACTCCTCCTGCAGCGCCCGGTGCGCGTCGGAATAGAGCGATGCCATGCGTGTCCTCTCCGCTAGCCGGTCCTCGTACACGCGGGACCGCTGGCGGGCTTATGGCCGGGACTCCCCAGGTCGGGCAACCCGGAACGCGAAGGGCCGGCCACGCCTTCGCGCGACCGGCCCCCGGCGTGACGACCGGGCGAAGCCCGGCCGCGTGATGCGAACAGATCAGTTGCGGGTCTTGTCGACCAGCGCCTTCTCGGAGATCCACGGCATCATGCCGCGGAGCTTGGCGCCGACCTCCTCGATCGGGTGGGCGGCGAGCTTGGCGCGGGTCGCCTTGAACGAGGTCTGGTTGACCTTGTTCTCCAGCATCCAGTTGCGGGTGAAGGTGCCCGACTGGATGTCGTTCAGCACGCGCTTCATCTCGGCCTTGGTCTCGGGCGTGACGATGCGCGGGCCGGTGACGTACTCGCCATACTCGGCCGTGTTGGAGATCGAGTAGTTCATGTTGGCGATGCCGCCCTCGTAGATGAGGTCGACGATCAGCTTCACCTCGTGGAGGCACTCGAAATAGGCCATCTCGGGGGCGTAGCCCGCCTCGACCAGGGTCTCGAAGCCGGCCTTGATCAGCTCGACGAGGCCGCCGCAGAGCACGGCCTGCTCGCCGAACAGGTCGGTCTCGCACTCCTCCTTGAACGTCGTCTCGATGATGCCGGCGCGGCCGCCGCCGTTCGCCGAGGCGTACGACAGGCCGAGGTCGTGGGCGTTTCCGCTCGCGTCCTGCGCGATGGCGATCAGGGTCGGCACGCCGCCGCCGCGGAGGTACTCGGAGCGCACGGTGTGGCCCGGGCCCTTCGGGGCGACCATCAGGACGTCGAGGTCCTTGCGCGGCTCGATCAGGTTGAAGTGGACGTTGAGGCCGTGGGCGAACAGGAGCGCGGCGCCCTGCTTCATGTTGCCCTCGAGGGACTCGCGGTAGATGTCGCCCTGCAGTTCGTCGGGGGTGAGCATCATCACCACGTCGGCCCACTTGGCGGCCTCGGCGACCGACAGGACCTTGAAGCCCTCGTGCTCGGCCTTCTTGGCGGTGGCGGAGCCCTCGCGCAGGGCGATGACGATGTCCTTCACGCCGGAATCGCGCAGGTTGAGCGCGTGGGCGTGGCCCTGGCTGCCGTAGCCGACGATGGCGACCTTCTTGCCCTTGATCAGGTTCAGGTCGGCGTCGCGATCGTAATACACCCGCATGTCTGTCTCCTCTTAAACGTGGCGGTTCGGGTCGGGTTTGGCCTGGCCGTAGAGGGCCAGGAACTGCTCGACGGCGCGGCCCGCATCGCGCCGGATCTCGGCCCCGTCGAAATCGAGGGTCTCGCCGAGCAGAAGTCGAATCTGGATATCCCGGCCGACGAGGCCGAAGAAGGTGCGGAAGGTGGCCTCGCTGTCGGCGAAGGCGAGTAGCCCGGCGGCGCGCCCGGCCTCCAGCACGGGCTTCACCCGCTCGCCGATGGCGAAGCGGCCGTTGGCCAGCACGATGCCGCCGAGATTGCTCTTGCGCGAGCCGGCATGCGCGATGGCGATGCGGTTCAACGCGACCGAGGTGGGGCCGGTGATGACCTCCAGCCACGTCACGGCGAAATCCTGCAAGCGCTCCCGCAGGGTCGCCCCGTCGAGGATCTGCGCGGCGTCGTGCCCGGCATGGACCCGGGAGGCCTGCCAGCGCACCGTCGCGGTCAGCAACCCGTCCCGGTCGCCGAACCACTTGTAGAGCGTCTCCTTCGAGCAGCTCGCCCGGCGCGCGACGGCGTCCATGGTGAGCTGCTCGCCGTCCTCGACCATAAGGCCGAGCACGACGTCCAGCACCGCCTGCTGGCGTGCCGACGGCGCTTCCCGCTCTGCTGTGGCGCTGGCCTGCATCATCTCGAATAGCGTACCGTACCGTACGGTACGCGCTCTAGGCCGATTCGATGGCCGCGGCAAGGGGGGTGCCGCGACCGAATGGGATTAGCGCGGGAGCGGCAACCCCTCGCGGGCAAAGACGGCCTGCACGGCCGGGCGCTCGGCGACGCGGCGGGCGTGGGCGGTCCAGGCCGGGAAGCGACCGGCCATGTCGAACCGGAGCACCGGGCCGTTCGCCCAGAACCAGAAGACCATCAGGTAGGCGTCGACGACGCTGAAGCGGTCGCCCACCGCCCAGCCGCCGTGCGAGAGGCGCACCTCGGTCATGGTGGCGAGATCCGCGTAGGTGTTGGCCGCCTTGCTCTTGATGCCGTCGAACGCGCTCTCATCCTCGGTGTAGCGTTCCGGACGGCGGACATGCGCGTAGGTCACGTGGTGGTTGCAGGCGAGCCAGCCGAGCCACTCGTCCGCGGCGGCCTGCTCCCGCAGGTCGGCGGGCCACAGAGCCGTCTCCGGCACCTGACGGGCCACGTGGCGCATGATGGCCGCACATTCGGTGAGCACCCAGCCGTCCTCGGTCAGCGCCGGCACGCGGCCGCGATCGTTGATCGCGAGGTATTCCGGCCGGCGCTGGTCGCCGGCGGCGAGGTCGAGCTTGATGCCCTCGTAGGGCAGCCCGGATTCCTCCAGGACGATGTGGGCGGCGAGCGAGCAGGCGCCGGGGGCGTAGTAGAGGGTGCGGGCAGTCATGACACTGCTATACGCCGTCCTGCTTCAAAGCCCGAGCAGTTTCGCGATCTGATGCCGGACTTCGGCGAGAACAGCGCCCGGCGCGACGCCGAGGCGCCTCAGAATACGCGCCCGCTGATCGATGGACCGGATCTGATCCGTCAACACCGCGCCTTCGACAGTCATTCCGACCGGAAGCATGACCTTCGTCGGCCATGGTTCGATGTTGCTCGTAATCGGGCAGACGATGACGCGGCGCGTCGCTGTGTTCATCAGCACTTCCGACACAACCAACGCCGGTCGACGACCATCTTGTTCCGTCCCGCGGACAGGACCGAATTCGACGAGGATCAAATCGCCGGCCTGAAGCGATGGCTCAGCGGGAGTCGTCGTCATCGATGATCTCAGAGCCGACATCCGGACCCCAGTCCACGGTCGGCGGCTCGAAATCCGGGCCCAGACGGCGCATCTCGGCGACCATGTCCTCGAGCGTATAGACCGGCAGCCCGTTGACGTACCGGCGCCCAGCCCATTGCTGCGGCTCCGGCGGGACCGGGCGCTTCGAGACGATCTCGACCGTCTCGCCTTCGCGGATGCCGAGTTCTTCGGCCTCCGCGCTGCTCAGACGGACGGCGAGGTCGTTACCCCAGCGGATGACCTTGGCTTCCATCACTCCGCCTCCTGCGGGGACGGGGCATCCTAGCAGAGGTCAGCCGCCGGAGCCTACAGCGGCTCAGCCCCGCGCCCCATCGCGGAGATGCCGGTCCGGCAGATCTCCACCAGCCCGATCACGCTCATCAGGCGCACGAACCGGTCGATCTCCTCGGTGGCGCCGGTCAATTCGAACACGAAGGAGTTGAGCGTGGCGTCCAGCGTCTTGGCGCCGAACGCGGCGGCCAGCCGCAGGGCCTCGCTGCGGTGCTCGCCCTCGCCCTTCACCTTCACGAGGCAGATCTCGCGCTCGAGGGCGTTGCCCTGGAGCGTCAGGTCCACCACCCGGTGGACCGGCACCAGCCGGTCGAGCTGCGCCTTGATCTGCTCGATCACGGCGTTGGTGCCCGTCGTGACGATGGTGATGCGGGAGATGTGGCGCGCCTCCTCGGTCTCGGAGACGGTCAGGCTCTCGATGTTGTAGCCGCGGCCGGAGAACAGGCCCGAAATGCGCGCGAGCACGCCGGGCTCGTTGTCGACGATCACCGCCAGCGTGTGCCGGTTCACCGGCTCGACGCGGACGGCATCGGGGTAGTGGGTGTTCATCGCATTCATCGCCGGCCTCGTCCTCGTCGTCCCGTCCGTGCTCACCAGCGGCGACCCCGGAGGGCCGCCGCCAAACCCATCACACCAGCATCTTGCCTTCCTCGGAGATCACGTCGCCGAGTTCGACGCCGGTCTCACCGAGGTAGTCGGACAGGAGCATCTCGTTGTGCGCCTTGCCCGACGGGATCATCGGGAAGCAGTTCTCGGTCTTGTCGACGATGCAGTCGAAGATCACCGGGCCGTCATAGGCGAGCATCTCCGCGATGGCGCCGTCGAGGTCGCCCGGCTTCTCGCAGCGCATGCCCTTGGCGCCGTAGGCCTCCGCGAGCTTCACGAAGTCCGGCAGGCTCTCCGAATAGCTCTGCGAGTAGCGCGAGCCGTGCAGCAGTTCCTGCCACTGCCGGACCATGCCCATGTACTCGTTGTTCAGGATGAACACCTTGATCGGCAGGCGGTACTGAACCGCCGTCGACATCTCCTGCATGTTCATCAGGATCGAGGCCTCGCCGGCGATGTCGATCACCAGCCCATTCGGATGCGCGAGCTGCGTGCCGATCGCCGCCGGCAGGCCGTAGCCCATCGTGCCGAGGCCGCCTGAGGTCATCCAGCGGTTCGGCTCGTCGTACTTGAAGTACTGGGCCGCCCACATCTGGTGCTGGCCGACCTCGGTGGTGATGTAGGTCTCGCGGTCCTTGCAGGCCTCGTAGAGGCGCTGCACGGCGTATTGCGGCTTGATGATCGTGCCCGACGGCCAGTAGGCGAGGCAGTCCCGCGCCTTCCAGGCACTGATCTTCTGGAACCACGGATCGAGGTTGGACTTGTCGGGCCGCGAGGGCAGGGCGCGCCACGCCTCCAGCATGTCGGCGAGCACCGAGGCGCAGTCGCCGACGATCCCGACATCGACCTTGACGACCTTGTTGATCGAGGAGGCGTCGACGTCGATGTGGATCTTCTTGGAGAAGGGCGAGAACGCGTCGAGCCGGCCGGTGATCCGGTCGTCGAACCGGGCGCCGACGCAGATCATCACGTCGCACTCGTGCATCGCAAGGTTGGCCTCGTAGGTCCCGTGCATGCCGAGCATGCCCAGGAACTTCTCGTCCGTGCCCGGATAGGCGCCGAGCCCCATCAGGGTCGAGGTGATCGGGAAGCCGGTCTCGCGGACGAGCTCGCGCAGCAGGCGCGACGCCTCCGGGCCGGAATTGATCACGCCGCCGCCGGTGTAGAAGACCGGCCGGCGCGCGGTCGCCATCAGCTCGACGGCCGCGCGGATCCGGTCGGCGTCGCCCTTCACGGCCGGGCGGTAGGTCTTGTGGCTCGCGATCTCCGGGCGCTCGTAGAGGCCGGAGGCGAACTGGATGTCCTTGGGCAGGTCGACCACGACCGGGCCGGGACGGCCGTTGGCCGCCACGTAGAACGCCTCGTGCAGGATGCGCGGCAGGTCGTCGATCGATTTGACCAGGTAATTGTGCTTCGTGCAGTGGCGCGTGATGCCGACCGTGTCGCATTCCTGGAAGGCATCGGTGCCGATCAGGTGCGTCGGGACCTGCCCGGTGATGCAGACCAGCGGGATCGAATCCAGCATCGCGTCGGTCAGCCCGGTGACGATGTTGGTCGCACCGGGGCCCGAGGTGACCAGCACGCAGCCGACCTTGCCGGAGGAGCGGGCATAGCCCTCGGCGGCGTGGACGGCGCCCTGCTCGTGGCGGACGAGGATGTGCTTGACGGCGTTCTGGTGGAAGAGCGCGTCGTAGATCGGAAGTACGGCGCCGCCCGGATACCCGAACAGCGTGTCGACACCCTGATCCTGGAAGGCCCGGATGACCATCTCGGCCCGGGTCATGACCTCGCCGCCCATGCTCGTCTCCTCGCGCTCTCCGGAGCCACCGCGATCCCGTGATCGCCGCCCTGCCCCGTCCTCTCTCCCGGCACCCTCGTCACGCGGGGCGGTCTCCGCCTCGCCCGAAGGTGCCTATCGCCTCGGATCTCCGTCCGTCCCAGTCCTGTCCGCCCGGACGCGGGCAACAAAAAGGGCCCCGAGGGA
>NZ_BACT01000164.1:0-2402 GCF_000333255.1 Methylobacterium sp. B1
GCGGCTGCTTGCGCCCGTCGCGCCGAGCCTCGATGCCGGCGCTTTCGCGGATGCATGGCGGCCCCGCTACGACCCGTCGATGGAGGCGGTGCGCTCCGGCGCCCGGCCCTATGTCGACCTCGACACGCTCCAGGCCGAGTCCCTGCCCGACGTGCTGGCGCAGTTCGGCATCGCGGGCGTGCCCGAGACCGTGCAGCGGGAGCTGGTCCAGGCGTGGCACCGGCTCGACGCCTGGCCCGAGGTGCCGGACGCGCTGCGGCGGCTGCGGGAGAAGCACCTCCTGGCACCGAACTCCAACGGGCCTGTCCGATTGATGGCCGACCTCGCCCGCCGCAACGGGCTGATCTTCGACGCGGTGCTCGGCGCCGGCTATTCCCGCGACTACAAGCCGAAGCCGGCGCTCTATCGCGATGCGGTGGCGGCCTTCGGGTTCGCGCCGGCGGAAACGATGATGGTCGCGGCGCACTCGAACGACCTCGCGGCGGCGGCGCGCCACGGTCTGTCCACCGCCCACATCGCCCGCCCGCACGAGCACGGCCCGGCCGGCGGCGAGACCGCGCCGACGGTGCCGGTCACCCACGCGGCGCGGGACCTGGCGGACCTCGCCGACCAGCTCGGCTGCTGAGGCGTCGCACGGAAGGTTGAGATGGCCGATTGGAACCCCGCCCTCTACACCCGCTTCGAGGACGAGCGGACGCGGCCGGCGGCCGAGCTCCTCGCCCGCGTGCCCCTCGACGCGCCACGGCTCGCCTGCGATCTCGGCTGTGGACCCGGCAATTCCACCGCGCTGATCGCGGCGCGGTTTCCCGATGGTGAGGTGCTCGGCCTCGACAGTTCTCCGGCGATGCTGGAGAGCGCCCGTGCCCGCCTGCCCGACCTCACCTTCGCGCAGGCCGATGCCGCGACCTGGGTCCCGGAGCGCGCCCCGGACCTGATCTTCGCCAACGCCGTCCTGCAATGGCTGCCGGACCACGCGACCCTGCTGCCGCGGCTGTTCGGCCTCCTCGCCCCGGGCGGGGTGCTCGCCGTGCAGATGCCCGACAACCTCGCCGAGCCCACCCACCGGCTGATGCGCGAAGTCGCGGCGGCCGCCCCCTGGGCGGCAACGATCGGCGACCCGGCCGTGGCCGGCCGCCTCGGCCGCATGCTGGAGCCCGCGGCCTACTACGACCTGCTGGCGCCCCTGGCCGCCGAGGTCGATGTCTGGCGCACTGCCTATCACCACCGGATGGCGGATGCCGCCGCCATCGTGGACTGGGTGAGCGCCACGGGGCTCCGGCCCTTCCTCGACCCGCTGGAGCCCGGGGAGAAGGCCGGCTTCCTGGCGGCCTATACCGGCGCGATCGACGCCGCCTACACGCCGCGCAGCGACGGGCAGCGCCTGCTCGCCTTCCCGCGGGTGTTCATCGTCGCCCGAAAAGCCCCGTAGCGCGCAGGCCGGCCCGGTGGTCCTCAGGCCGCGCGCACCGTTCCGAGGAAGCGGCTGACCTCCGCCCGGAGGTGCTCGGATTGCTGCGACAGGTTCGCGGACGAGTCCAGCACCTGGCCCGCGGCCGAGCCGGTCATGTCGGCGGCTTCGGCCACGCGGGCGATGTTCGTCGTCACCTCGCCCGTGCCGGCGGCGGCCTGGGTCACGTTGCGGACGATCTCCTGGGTCGCCGTACCCTGCTGCTCGACCGCGGCCGCGATCGTCGTGGCCACGCCGCTGATCTCGTCGACGCGCGTCGTGATGCTGCCGATCGCCGAGGCCGCCTGCGCGGTCGAGGCCTGCACGCGGGCGATCTGGCCCGCAATCTCCTCGGTGGCCCGCGCGGTCTGTTCGGCCAGCGCCTTCACCTCGGCGGCCACGACCGCGAAGCCCCGTCCGGCCTCTCCGGCACGGGCCGCCTCGATGGTGGCGTTGAGGGCCAGCAGGTTGGTCTGGCCCGCGATGCCGCTGATCAGCGCCACCACGTCCCCGATCTTCATCACGGCCGCACTCAGGTCCTCGACCAGACGCACCGTCCGCCCGGCCTCGTCGGCCGCGGCCCGCGCGAGCTGCGCGGAGCCCTGGACCTGACGCCCGATCTCCTGCACGGAGCTGCCGAGCTCCTCGGCCGCCGAGGCCGCGGCCCGGACGTTGGCGGCCGCCTCCTCGGCCCCGGCCGCGACGGTGGTCGACTGGCCGGCGGTCTCCGACGCCGTGGCGGCCAGCGCCCGGGCCGTGGCCTGCAGCTCGGTGGCCGCGTTCGTGACCGTCTCGACGATGCCGCCGACCGCCTGCTCGAAGGTGTTCGCCAGATCCGCCGTCACCCGCTTGCGGTCCCGGTCGGCGGCGGCCTGGGCAGAAGCCCGCGCCTGCGTGTCGGGCTCCGCCTGCGCCCGGAGGCCGTCGCGCACCTTCAGGACGGCCCGCCCGATCA
>NZ_BACT01000163.1:0-89 GCF_000333255.1 Methylobacterium sp. B1
TGATCGAATGGCTGTCGCACGCCGATGACGTGTTGAACAATGCGGTGGCCGGTATTGCCGAAATCATCAACGTGCCGGGTCACATCAAC
>NZ_BACT01000162.1:0-1789 GCF_000333255.1 Methylobacterium sp. B1
GTGATGGAGCGCCGCCTGCTCAAGGCGATCATGAACCCGGCCCTGATCGCCACCTGGCTGTTCGGGGTGGCGCTCGCCTGGATGAGCGGCTTCTATGCGAGCCCCTGGCTCCAGGCGAAGTTCGCGCTGGTGCTGGCGATGACCGGTATCCATGGCTGGCTCGCCCGGATGGTCAAGGATTTCGCCGCCGACCGGAACACCCGCGGTCATCGGTTCTACCGGGTGCTCAACGAGGTGCCGACGCTTCTCATGATCGGCATCGTCATCCTGGCGATCGTCAAGCCGGGCTTCTGGAGGCTGCCGTCGCCGATGGTGCAGCCGTGCACGATCGCGCCGTGGCCGACCGTGACGTCGCTGCCGATGACGAGGGGAAACCCGGGATCGACGTGCATGATCACGCCCTCCTGGACATTGGTGCGATCGCCGATGCGGATCGGCTCGTTGTCGCCGCGCAGAGCCGCGCCGAACCAGATGCCGACATCGAGGCCGAGATGCACGCGGCCGACCACCTGCGCGTCGGGCGCGATCCAGACCCGGGCGGGGTCGGCGAGGTCGGGGACGTGATCGTCGAGGGCGTAGAGCGGCATGGCGGCCTTTCGTGGGGATCGGGCTTAACGGCCGCGCGATGCGGCCGGGATCGCGACGGATGACGCGCATCGCCTGTCGCGGGAATGGTACGGCGCGTCCAGGCTGCCAATGCTAGGCTGGTTCCGCAAGCAGCCTCGACCTGGACGGGAAACAGAGATGGCGCGATTCCCGGCTCTGATCGGTCTGACGGTGATCCTGCTGACGCAGGGGGCGGGGGCGGCGGACCTGCGGGAGCGGTCGCCCCTGGGCCGGTTCCGGGCGACCTGCGAGGATCTCGCGACCTTCTGCTTCGCCGATGCCTGCGGCGGCGACCAGATCGCCGCGGCCCAGGGCTGCCGGGCGCGCTGTCCGAGCGCGTCGATCATCGATGTCGTGCCGAGCGTCTGCCGGCCGCCCGACGTCCAACCGGCGATAGGTCTCCGGCGCCGGGGCTGAGTTTCCGTCGCGTCCGGTCTCCGGGAGAAAATTCCGCCCGCTGCGGCAACGAAACGCGGAGCGCGGCATTGACCGGTCTCGGACAGTTAAACAACGGGGACGCGCACAGATGCTCGTGAACGCGCGCGAGGCCCGCCGTCGCACTCTGCTGACAAGCAATCTTCACCCGCCCGAGGGCGGCCTGAACGCCGATCCAATTCTATATGGTGTCGCCGCGGGTTTGGCCTCGCTGTTTCCGCCCGTAACGGCGCAAGCGCAGGATCGTTCCGAGCCGCGCGGACATGCCGAGGGTGACCGGCACGGGGACAGGACGGCGTCCCGGTAAGACGCCGCCAGCGCCGCCCGTCAGGAAGCCAGTCGCGCGAGAAGGAGCAGCGTCGCCACAGCCGGCACGGCGGTGGCGAGCCATAGGGCGCCGGGATGAAACCCCTCGGGCCCCGTGAAACGGAGGCTCCGCGTCACCGCGGGACGCGAGGGGTCCCCGCGTCCGATCCCGATTCCGACTGGCATCCGTGGCCTCCTCGATACACGAGGAATGAGCCCCGACGCCCCTCAAGGCCGTCTGAATCGGCGGCCGCCATCATGCGGCGTGGTGAACCGCTCCTTAAAGGGCGCGGTCGAACTTCAGCTCGCCGTTCGGGCTCTTGAGCACGAGCTGCGAGCCGACCAAGTCCCACACCGCCGAGGTGCGCAGGGCGATGAAGAACGCCTGCTCGGCGGCGGCGAGGCCCTTGTCGCAGCTCTTCTTGGTGAGTGCGAGCGGGCC
>NZ_BACT01000161.1:0-4527 GCF_000333255.1 Methylobacterium sp. B1
CCTTGTTCACCTCGAACGAGTTCATGCTCTTCTCGCAACTCGGCCGTGCCGATCGCGCGCCTGACACGGGCGAGCGGGCTCGGACACCGGACATTGGAAGATTTCGAGGTTGCCTTAGCGGTTCCGGGCGGCTCCTGACAATGCCACCAGAGGGCTCCGCGTCGCTCCAGCGCAGGATTGTTCCACTGAATTGCCCAGCTTGTCACCGAGTGGCACATTTTCTCCACTGCGCTCCGGCCCGTCTCCGGGGGGACGACAATCGGGGGCCGGCCTGTTAAGCAGCCGGCCGCCTGCCGCCGCGGCCCCGATCCGCGCATCCGGATCCGAATCTCGATGTCCGATCCCCTGGTCCTGATCCCGGCCCGTCTCGCCGCGACCCGCCTGCCGAACAAGCCGCTGGCCGACATCGCCGGCGAGGCCATGATCGTCCATGTCTGGCGCCGGGCCATGGAGGCCGGCATCGGCCCCGTGGTGGTGGCCACCGACACGGCGGAGATCGCCCGGACGGTCGAGGCCGCGGGCGGCCTCGCGGTGATGACCCGGGCCGATCACCCATCGGGCTCCGACCGCCTCGCCGAGGCGCTCGACATCGTCGATCCGGAGGGTCGCCACGACGTGGTCGTCAACGTCCAGGGCGACCTGCCGACCATCGACCCGGCGATCATCGGCGCCTCCATCGTGCCGCTGGCCGACCGCACCGTCGACATCGTCACCCTCTGTGCGCCGATCACCGACCCCCACGAGGCCGACAACCCGAACGTGGTCAAGCTCGTCGGCCACATGGTCGGTCCCGGGCGCCTGCGCGCCCTGTACTTCACCCGCGCCCGGGCTCCCTGGGGCGACGGGCCGCTCTGGCACCATATCGGCCTGTACGCCTACCGGCGCAGGGCGCTCAGCCGATTCGTGGCCTTGCCGCCCGGCGAGCTGGAGATGCGCGAGAAGCTGGAGCAGCTGCGGGCGCTCGAAGCCGGCATGCGCATCGACGCCGCCATCGTCGACGACCTGCCGCTGGGTGTCGACACCCCCGCCGACCTGGAGCGCGCCCGCGCCCTGCTCCAGAGCCGGCGCCTGAACTGACCCGACGAACGAATCCAGACCGCCATGACAGACCGCACCATCGCCTATCAGGGGGAGCCCGGGGCGAACTCGCACATCATCTGCGCGGAGGCGTATCCGGACTGGACGCCGTTGCCCTGCCCGACCTTCGAGGACGCTTTCGCGGCGGTGACAGAGGGGCGCGCCCAGCGGGCGATGATCCCGATCGAGAACTCGATCGCGGGCCGCGTCGCCGACATCCACCACCTGATCCCGATCTCGCCGCTGCACATCGTGGCCGAGCACTTCCTGCCGATCCACTTCCAGCTGATGGTCCTGCCGGGCACACAGCGCGAGGCTTTGAAGAGCGTCCACAGCCACGTCCATGCCCTGGGCCAGTGCCGCCGGATCATCCGCCGGCTCGGCCTGAAGGCCGTGGTCGCCGGCGACACCGCCGGGGCCGCCCGCGAGATCGCCGAGATCGGCGACCCGAGCCGGGCGGCTCTGGCGCCCGCACTCGCCGCCGGAGTCTACGGCCTCGACATCCTGGAGCGCGACGTCGAGGACGAGGCGCACAACACCACCCGGTTCGTGGTGTTCTCCCCGGAGCCCCAGCCGGTGGAACAGGGCACCGTGCCCTGTGTGACGAGCTTCGTGTTCCGCGTGCGCAACATCCCGGCCGCGCTCTATAAGGCGCTCGGCGGATTCGCGACCAACGGCGTCAACATGTCGAAGCTCGAGAGCTACATGGTCGACGGCGAATTCACCGCCACGCAGTTCTACGCCGAGGTCGACGGCCATCCGGACGATCCGGGCCTCAGCCGGGCGCTGGACGAACTCGGCTACTTCTCGCGCGAATTGCGGGTGATCGGCACCTACCCGGCCCACCCCTTCCGCGAGATGGCGCGGCCGGCGGCGGAGTGATCCTCACTCCCGCCGGAGCACCCGGTCCACCGCCAGATCCGACCAGAAGCCCGGCCGGAAATCGCGCTTGAGCGCCTCGGGGTCGTAGACGGTCTCGACCCAGGTCAGGAAGTCGAGCCCCTTCGCCTCGCCCTCGAGGCGATACCGGGCGAAGAACGCGTCGAGGATGCCGGTCTTGGCGAAACGGAGATGGCCGTAGCGGGCGGAGAGCTGCCGGGCGGCCTCGGCCACCGGGCGCCCCTCGTGCAGGATCAGGTAGAGGGCCGAGGCGAGGCCGGCCCGGTCGGCGCCGGACTTGCAGTGCATCACCGCCGGGTACTCGATGCCGGCGAAGAAGGCCTTGGCGCCGAGGATGGTGGCCCGGTCCGGCGCTTCCCGCGAGCGGAGCACGAACTCGACCAGCTTGAGCCCGTGGCGCTCGCAGGCCTCGCGCTGCAGCGGCCAGGATCCGTGCTCGCGCCCGCCGCGCAGGGAGATGATCGTCCGCACGCCCTCGGCCCGGAAGCGGGCGAGCTGATGGGGGCCGGGCTGGGCCGAGCGCCAGAGGGCGCCGGAGCCGACGCGGTGCCGGTTGAGATAGGCGAGGCGGAAGACGCCGTGGTCGATCAGCAGCATGCTGGCCCAGGCCATGAGCCGGTCGCCGGGGCCGGCTATCGGCCGCTCGAAGCGGGCGATCCGGGCCATGCGGCGCGCATAGCGCCTCTCGGGCTTGAGGAAGCGGTTGAACAAGGCCGTGCTGCCGGGGGAACCGAGCCCGGGCTCTATCAGCCGCCCGCCGGCCCGGCAATTCGCGGGCCGGCGGGCCGGCACCGGCATCACGCGACGTCACGCAGGCCGACGCGACGCGGCGCCATTCTTGCCTTCACTCCGCCTGGATCGGCATCGAACCTGCGCGGGCCGCGCGGGTTATCCGCCGGTCGGACGACGGGAGGCCCGAAGCCCATGAGCACGCGCACCACGAGCATCCGCCGGGCCCGCGAGGCCGATCTCGGCGGCTTGTCCAAGGTGTTCGATGCCTCCTGGCGCGAGGCCTATCGCGGCATCATCCCGGGCGTCGCCCTGGAGCGGGTGATCTCGACCCGGGACCGGGCCTGGTGGCAGAGCGCCCTGCGCCGCGGCCGGCCGATCGCGGTGGTGGAGACGGGCGAACTCGTCGTCGGCTACGCGGCCTACGGACGGACGCGCAGCCGGGCGCTCGGCACCGAGGCCGAGATCGACGAACTCTACCTGTTGCCGGAGTATCAGGGCGTCGGCCTCGGCCGGCGCCTGTTCCGGGCGGTGCGCAACGACCTCGCGGATCACGGCCTCACGCGGCTGGGCGTGTGGAGCCTGGAGGACAATGTCCGCGCCGGCGCCTTCTACGAGGGGCTCGGCGGCGTCGCCGGCCCGCGGGCGCTGGACCGCGTGGCGGGCATCCCGCTCCCCAAGGTGGGCTTCCTGTTCGGCTAACGTTTTCCAGCGCTCGTTGCCGGGCCGCACCATCGGCCGATTTGCTTTGCCAAGCGGCGCCACTAAGAGATCCGGGAAGCGGACGAGACCGCATTCCGGAAGCGACACGCCATGAAGATCGACGCCATCCCGCTCGGCAAGAAGCCGCCGCACGACGTCAACGTGATCGTCGAGGTGCCGCTCGGCGGCGAACCGATCAAGTACGAGATGGACAAGGAATCCGGCGCGCTGGTCGTCGACCGGTTTCTCTACACCCCGATGTTCTATCCGGGGAATTACGGCTTCATCCCCCACACCCTGTCGGGCGACGGCGATCCCTGTGACGTGCTGGTGGCCAACACCCGCGCCGTGCTGCCGGGCGCGATCATCAGCGCGCGTCCCGTGGGCGTGATGGTGATGCAGGACGAGGGCGGCGAAGACGAGAAGATCATCGCGGTGCCCTCGCGCCACCTGACCAAGCGGTACGACCGGGTCGAGAACTACACCGACCTGCCCGAGATCACGATCCAGCAGATCCAGCACTTCTTCGAGCACTACAAGGATCTGGAACCCGGCAAGTGGGTCAAGTTCGTCCGCTGGGGCGACAAGGAAGAGGCCCACCGGCTGATCGAGGAAGCGATCGAGCGCGCCAAGGCCAAGAAGTAAGCGGGCCGGCCGCTCCCGCCCGGGAGCGGCCCATGTCCCTCAGCCGTCGATGCGGCGCAGCCCGGCCTTGTAGCGCCGGGCATTCTCCACGTAGCGCAGGGCGGCCTGCCGCAGCCCCTCGACCGCGGCCTCGTCGAGGGTGCGCACGGCCTTGGCCGGCGCCCCGACGATCAGGCTGTGATCCGGGAATTCCTTGCCCTCGGTGACCAGCGCGTTGGCGCCGATGAGGCAGCCGCGGCCGATCCGGGCGCCGTTCAGGACCGTCGCCCCCATGCCGACGAGGCTGCCGTCGCCGATGGTGCAGCCGTGCACGATCGCGCCGTGGCCGACCGTGACGTCGCTGCCGATGACGAGGGGAAACCCGGGATCGACGTGCATGATCACGCCCTCCTGGACATTGGTGCGATCGCCGATGCGGATCGGCTCGTTGTCGCCGCGCAGAGCCGCGCCGAACCAGATGCCGACATCAGGCCG
>NZ_BACT01000160.1:0-127 GCF_000333255.1 Methylobacterium sp. B1
CAGACGACCCTGATCGCGCAGGCCGTGCCCGGCTTCCGCTCGCCCTACGAGGGCTGACAGACCAGGTCGCGATCACCCTTGTTGCGCCAGATCCGTTCCACTCTATCCGGGTGCGATGCTACGAGAC
>NZ_BACT01000159.1:0-117 GCF_000333255.1 Methylobacterium sp. B1
TTAAATTAGGTTGCAGGAATCAGATATCAGGTTTTAGCTAGCCTGGGACTTTCTACCTACAATCTAAAACCCAACTAATTATGTACAGAATCATTTCAGGCAAATGGAAAGCCAAAA
>NZ_BACT01000158.1:0-180 GCF_000333255.1 Methylobacterium sp. B1
TTGATGTTTTTGGCTAAATAATCGCCGCCAATCATATCCAGGATAACATCCACACCTTCGTTTTGTAATTCGTCTTCAAAATTCTGTGTTTTATAATTGATATATGAATCTGCACCCAGCTCAAGACAAATTTTACCTTTCTCGTCAGAGCCAACAGTTACAATAACTTTCGAACCTAAT
>NZ_BACT01000157.1:0-518 GCF_000333255.1 Methylobacterium sp. B1
ACAGGGTGCCACGGCGACCGGCCACGTCGGCCAGGATGGAAGCGGCAAATTCGGAAGCCTGGGCGACGATGGCGGCATCGACACGTTCGAAGTCGCGGATGAAATCGGGTTGCGTACTCATGATGATCCTTTACGGTAAGTTGACTATGCGTGATGACGCCGATGCTCAGGCGTGGGAATACATGGGCAGACCGGCCACCGGTACCTCGGCGCGCAGGATGGAACCGGTCTGGGATTCGGTAATGAACAGGCTCTTGCCATCCGGGCCACCGAAGGCCAGGTTGGTGGTGGAGATACCCGCCGTGGAACGGATGCGCAGCAAGGGTTCGGCGAACTTGGACAAGCGCCAGATGGAACCGAAACCGGTATGTGCGATGTACAGGCAGCTCTCCGCATCCAGCGCCAAGCCGTCGGGACCGGCCATGCCGCCATGCAGGTTGGCAAACACCCCGACCTTGCCGACCACACCGTTGTGATGCAGCGGAATGCGCCAGATCTGCTGGGCCCGCGTGACCGCC
>NZ_BACT01000156.1:0-1266 GCF_000333255.1 Methylobacterium sp. B1
GTAATATTTCTTTCGAACAGAAAAAATAAAGGAATTAAAGAAATATATACAACCCTGGAAACAAGAAAGGATCATCTTCCTTTTTTTAAAATACCTTCTCATTGCATTAATGGCTTTTTAACGGTGATTTTTGGAGGATCTACAGGAGTCGAAGTATCAACAGTAGTTGCCACCGCAACAGTTGGTAATCAGGCCTACAAACATTTGCATAGTGCATGGGCCTACAAAACGGAGCTGATATGTGCAGGTATTATAGCGGGTGTAACCGTACTCTTTGGAAGTGCGTTGGGCGGTTTTCTATTTGCATTTGAAGTTATTGCACGTAAATACAATAAAACCTTACTGATCAGTGGAATAAGTTCGATGATTGTAGCTCATCTATTTGTACATTTTTATGACTCAAATCCACTATTTACATTTAAGGTACAGGACTGGCGGTGGCAATCCATACCTTTTGCTGTGATACTAAGTTTAATCGGAGGTATATTTGCCCTTTATTTTACAAAAATTGTCATCTACGCAAAAACTTTTTTTGGTGGGATTAACAACAATTTCATCCGCGTAAATTTAGGTGCCATAACTGTTGGGGTATTTATATTTTTTCTTCCGGCTTTATATGGTGATAGTTATCACGGACTTGGTAAAATCCTCGAATGTAGTTCGTACGACATTGTTAATCTCGCATATTTAATTCCTCTGGTTTTGCTCATCTTCATAAAGCCATTGGCGGCTTCCCTCACTCTCGGCGCAGGCGGTGACGGCGGTGTATTTGCCCCGAGTATTGTTACAGGTGCATTTTTAGGGGTATTTTTTGCCCAATTCTGCAACCATTATTTAGGTACCCATCTTGTGGTTATTAACTTTGCGTTATTTGGAGCCGCTGCCATGCTTTCCGCAGCTATTCATGCCCCTCTTACTGCCATGTTTATTATTTCCAGTATCGTACCGTCTGGATATCTATTGCTGTTTCCTTTATTCATCAGTAGTGTTATTTCTAAAATACTGGCAAAGAAAATCTATCCTTACAATGTGTATACTTACAAAGAATTTTCAAGCAGCCCGAATGTAGTAAATTGATTAAAAGTACCGTACGGTATTTAAATATAACAAATCATAACAATAAAATCTTTTTTGTTTATATTGGATTATTACATTTACTAAAAAAGTAATTTGCAAAAAACTTTACAACTAGAAGTATTTAAATATTAAAATCGGAATTACTAATTCCTTTTTGATTTGGCTCAAACGAAGGAAATCATAAATAAA
>NZ_BACT01000155.1:0-530 GCF_000333255.1 Methylobacterium sp. B1
CTGTTCTGTAGTTTTGTCTCGTTGATATCAAGTTCAGGATTCACCAAACTTTCGTCTCTGCTTCCTTCAATTTCCATTGCAATTTATTTAAAATATTTCTCGGCTTCTTTTATAGATTCCGGTCTTCCTACATCTATCAGGATACTGTCGTGCACAAATCCGTGAATTTTTTCTGTGTGCATTAAATCAAGATATTCTTCCATTACAGAAAACTTTCCTGTTCTTTTTATTTTTTCAAAAATGAGACGATTTATACAATGAACACCACTGAAAGCTAACGCTCTGAATCCTTTATTAAATTCTGCAAGTCTCTGTTCACCGGTCTGTACATTAAGCCAGCCTCTTAATACCAGCTCATCATTGAAAAGAAGTTTTCTTGAACTTTCCCTGTCCGAAACAGCTAATGTAGCAAAATCTTTTATCTTTTTGTGGTATTCTACAAAATCTGTAATGTTGATATCGGTGAGGATATCGGCGTTCATGATCAGAAAATCTTCCCCATGATCGAGGAATTTTCTAGCAAAAATCAG
>NZ_BACT01000154.1:0-2930 GCF_000333255.1 Methylobacterium sp. B1
GTACGAGCCGGATCCGGCCTCAAGACCGCCAGCAAGGCCAATCTCGAAGGCCGCGTGCGCCTCGCATGCACGATCGTCCAGGCCCGCATGACCAGCGCCCCCGAGGCGTCCCTGGAGCGCCCCTGCGGCTGCTATGCCAAGCAGACCCTGCGCAGCCTCGACGCCGCCGAGATCGAGGCCTACCGGACCACGGGCTACTTCAACGACTCCGCCCGCGCGAAGGCCCTCTCGGCGCTGGACAGCTGCAAGCTGCAGCGCCCCGTCTGAGGACGCAGACAGGGCTGCTTCGGTAGACGTCGCCTCTGCGAGCGCAGCGAAGCAGCCCAGCGCATCGGAACGTCGGCGAGCGGGCGATCCCGGATCGCCGGGCTCCACTCGCAGGGACGATGGGCCGCCCGCTAAAGGCTGAACAGAACGCCGTCGGGCGCCTCGTCGGCGATCACCACGCGGTCGCCGTCCAGGCGGGCGCGGCCGCCGGCCACCAGGGCGAGCACGGCCGGGTAGAGACGGCGCTCCTGCACGATCACCCGGTCGGCGAGGCTGTCGGGATCGTCGTCCTGGCGAACCGGGATCGCGGCTTGAGCGACGATCGGACCCGCATCCAGTTCCGGCACGACGAAATGCACGGTGCAGCCGTGCAGGCGCACGCCGGCGTCGAGCGCCTGCCGGTGCGTGTGCGTGCCCTTGAACAGGGGCAGGAGCGACGGGTGGATGTTGAGCATCCGGCCAGCCCAGGACGCCACGAAATCCGTCGTCAGGATCCGCATGAAGCCCGCGAGGCACACGAGGTCGACCTCGGCCCCTCGCAGGGCGGCGTCGAGGGCGGCATCGAAGCCGGCGCGGTCGGCGAAGGCCTTGTGGTCGATCGCCTGCGTCGGGATGCCCGCCTCCGCCGCGCGGGCGAGGCCGGCGGCTTCCGGACGGTTCGACACGACGAGCACGATCTCGGCCGGGAAGGCGGGATCCTGCGCCGCCTCCAGCAGCGCGACCATGTTCGAGCCGCGCCCCGAGATGAGGATGGCGACGCGGGTCTTGCGGTCGGTCGCCATCAGAAAGCGAGGTTTCCGCTGAAGGTCACGGGCTCGGAGCCGCGCGCCGTGATCCGGCCGAGGCGCACGGGCGTCTCGCCGGCCCGGGTCAGGGCCTCGTCGACGTCGTCCACCGCATCGGCGGCGGCGATCACCACCATGCCGATTCCGCAATTGAAGGTGCGCAGCATCTCCGCCTCGGCGACGACGCCCTCCTGGGCGAGCCAGCCGAAGACCGGCGGCGGGGTGACCGCGTCGAGGTCGATGGCGATGCCGACATCGTCCGGCAGGACGCGGGGCAGGTTGTCCGGGAAGCCGCCCCCCGTGATGTGGGCGAGCGCCCGGATCCCGTCCGTGGCGCCCAGCGCCGCCAGCAGGGGCTTCACGTAGATCCGTGTCGGCTCCAGCAGCGCCTCGCCGAGGCTGCGCCCGGGGGCGAACGGGGCCGGCGCGTCCCAGCCGAGGCCGCTTTTCGCGACGATCCGGCGGACCAGCGAGAAGCCGTTGGAATGCACCCCGGAGGAGGGCAGGCCGAGCACAACGTCGCCGGGCCGGATCCCCGAACGCGGCAGAAGCGTGCCGCGCTCGGCGGCTCCCACCGAGAAGCCCGCGAGGTCGTAGTCGGATCCGTCGTAGAGGCCCGGCATCTCGGCGGTCTCGCCGCCGATCAGCGCGCAGCCCGCCTGCCGGCAGCCTTCGGCGATGCCGCGCACGATGTCGGCGCCGACGCCCGGGACCAGCTTGCCGGTGGCGTAGTAGTCGAGGAAGAACAGCGGCTCGGCGCCCTGGACGATGATGTCGTTCACGCACATCGCCACGAGATCGATGCCGATCGTGTCGTGGCGCCCGGTCTCGATGGCGATCTTGACCTTGGTGCCGACGCCGTCATTGGCCGCCACCAGGATCGGATCGCGGAAGCCCGCAGCCTTCAGGTCGAACAGGCCGCCGAAGCCCCCGATCTCGGCGTCGGCGCCCGGGCGCCGGGTCGAGCGCACCAGCGGCTTGATCGTCTCGACCATGGCGTTGCCGGCATCGATGTCGACGCCCGCCGCCGCGTAGGTGAGCCCCGTCTTCGGCTCGTTGCCGTCCTTGGCCGTCATGCCCGCGCCACCTCGTTCCAATCTGGCCCCGCTCTAGCGGCTTCGCGCGCGCCACGCGAGTCGGCTGCGGCGGCGCCTTGATCGGCACGCGCCGCATACCCACTCTGCCCGCGGGTGTTGTGTCTGGGGGAGCGTCGACGTGCGCGCACGGGCTGTGATCGGGCTGGCCGCCGTGGTCGCTCTGGGATTGATCATCTACCTCCTCCGGGAAGTGATGCTGCCCTTCGTGGCCGGCATCACCCTGGCCTATCTCCTCGATCCCCTGGCCGACCGGCTGGAGCGCCTCGGCCTCGGCCGGCTGGCCGCGAGCCTGCTGATCCTGGCGTTGTTCGTCGTCGTCCTCGTGGTGACGCTGCTGATCCTGATCCCGCTCACGGCCAATCAGGTCGTCGCCCTGGTCAATGCGCTGCCCGGAATGGTGTCGCGGCTCCAGGCCATCATCGCGGAGCGCTCCGGGTCACTGCTGGAGCGCGTCGGCGGCGCGAATGTCCTCGCGGAGCTGCAATCCTCCGTCGGAACGCTGGCGACCCAGGCGGGGACGTGGCTCCTGGCCTTTCTGAAATCCCTCTGGTCGGGCAGCCAGGCCCTGATCTCGATCGCCTCGCTTCTCGTGGTGACGCCGGTCGTCGCGTTCTACATCCTGGTGGATTGGGACCGGATGGTCGCGGCCATCGACGGCTGGGTGCCGCCCCGGCACCGCGCGACGGTGCGCGACCTCGCGCGCCAGATCGACGGCGCCGTCACCGGCTATGTGCGCGGCCAGACCCTGGTCTGCCTCAACCTGGGCAGCTTCTACGCGATC
>NZ_BACT01000153.1:0-5376 GCF_000333255.1 Methylobacterium sp. B1
CGTGGAGATGCCCAGCGTGATGCTGTGAACCGTCCCGGTGAGATGCGGATCGAAGCCCATCAGCTTCACGTCGGCGGTGTCGCCGACCCGGATGTTGGACATCTTGGTCTCTTCGAAATAGCCGTCGATCCAGAAGGAATCGGTGTCGACCACGTTGATGTTCGCGGTGCCGGTCCGGGCATAGTCGCCGACGCGCATCAGCAGGTTCGTGACCCGCCCGTTGACGGTGGATGTCACCCGGGTGCGCTCCAGGTTGACCTTGGCCTGCCGCAATTGCGCCTGGGCGCTCTCCAGCGCCGCCTCGGCGATCTTGGCCGCGCCGGCAAATTGCTGCTTCTCTTCGACGGAGGTCGACACCGTCGAGAGCGCCTGCCGCCGGGCCGACTGGGCGTTCTTCACCTGCAGGTCGGCCTCGCGGTTCTTGACCTCGGCATCCGCCGACGCGACCGCGACCTCGAAGTCGATCGGGTCGATGACGTAGAGGACGTCGCCCTTGCGCACGGTCTGGTTGTCCTGGACGCGGACCTCGACGATCTGCCCGGCGACCTGCGGCGCGATGTTGGCGACCTGCACCCGGACCGTGCCGTCGCGCGTCCAGGGCGCCGCCACGTAGAATTCCCAGACGAAGGCCGCCGCCAGGATCGCGGCGAGCAGGATCACGCCGGTGGCCGCCAGCCGGAAGATCTTGGCGGCTCGGCCCCGGCGCGGGATCGCGGGCAACGGATCGCGCCGCCCCGGCGCATCGTCGCGGGCGGCGGGCTTCGGATCGTCCTCGTCGGCGGTCGTGTCGGGCATCAGATGAACGCTATCAGGAGGGCGAGAACACAGACGTAGAGGCCGGCCTCGGCGAGCGGGGCGTTGGCGACGTAGCGGCTGAAGCGGAGGCGCGCGAAGGCGAAGCGCAGGATGATCAGGATCACGAACGCCGCCAGGGCATAGGCGACGAAGGCCGTGACCAGCACCCCGCCGACATGGATGTCCTCGTGCATGGTAACCCCGGAAGAAGTCGCCCGTCAGAAGAGCGCGATGTCGAGGCGATGGAGGAATCGCCGGTGGCGGGTGATGGTCCGTGATGCGGTGACGAGATCGCTGGCCGCGCGGGCGGTGGTGAGCCGCACGGCCCGGCCCTGGCCGGCGGCGGCCCGGATCAGGTCACGCGCCGCGGTCTCGAGCCCGCGATCGTCGCCCGAAGCCAACGCGTCCCGTGCCCGCGGGATCGCGCCACGCAGGGCCTCGATGGACCAGAGGCGGCGCAGCTCCGCATGGGCCCGGGCGGCGGCGGCCTCCAGACGGGCGAGGGCGAAGGCGTGATGCAGGTTCGCCCGCCGCACGGCGCCGCTCCCCGAGCTGTAGCCGGCGAACTGAAACAGCCGGTCGGCATTCAGGCTGGTGCGGGTGGTGGCGTCCCCTCCCTGGCCGATAAGCGCGTCGGCAAACCGCCGCCGGGGCCAAATCGAGGGCGAAGCCCCGCTGCTGCGCGGGCGTGATCGCAAGGACCAGGCGGACGACGATCGACAGGATCACGGCCGCCGCAACCACGAGGAACGCGTCNAGCAGGAAGGTCAGGGCGTCGTAGGTCTGCGGGTTCGAGGGGCCGAGCAGGACTGGAAAGAACACGATCAGGATGAAGCCGATGCCGAAGGTCTTCGGGTTCAGCGACAGGAAGCAGCCGAGGAAGATCACCGGCGCCATGACGATCGCCAGCATCGGGAACCCCTGGACACCGTTCAGGAGCGCGAAGCGGGCGATGCCCGCAAGGGTCGCCGCGAGCGTCATCCCGATGACGACCCCGTTGGCGAATTTCTTCGGATCCGGCGTCACGGAGGACAGGGCCGCGGTGGCGGCCACTTGGACCAGCGCGAAGGAGGCCTGCGGCAGGCCGAGCGCCACGAAGGCGGCGGCCGTCACGGCGAAGCTCAAGGCGACCCGCAGGGCGCCGCGGAGGGCGACCGGGAAGTCGCGATGGGTCGGCAGCCGGGCGTCGCGCAGGGGCTCGTGGCCGTCCGCCACCGCGCGGATGCCGTCCTGCGCGAAGGTCGCCGCACAGACGAAGTCCAGGGCGCGCTGGAGAACCACCACCTCGTCGAGGGGCCGGTGCCCGTCCCGGATCGCGGAATCGACCAGGTCGCGCAGGCGCTCGTCGTCGCGATCGAGGGCATCGGGATCGGGCGCGTCGGCCACCCTTCGGCAGATCGCCATCGCCTCCGCGACCGCCGGGCTCGGATGGCGCAGGCACGCGGCCGCAGCCGCCACGCTGCGGATCGCGGCCGCCATCGCGTACAAGGCGGCGATGCAGCTGCGCGCGCCGGCCGCACGGAACCGGCCGTCGTCGAGTTCGCCCGCGATGGCGCTGGCATCGGCCCGCATCGGCGCGATGGTGCGGATCAGCGCGGCGGTCCGCGTCGCGCCGAGATCGCCGGATTCCAGCGTCTCCCGGGCATAGCTCCGCGTGTCGTCCCAGCCCTTGCGGAGTTGGGGCAGCAGCGCCCGCCACGTGCTCGGGGAGGCGAGGGCGTCGTTGATGAAGGTGATCACGACGATGCCGAGAACGATCACGGCGACGCGGGACACGGCGGCGTCGAATGTGCCCTGCGGGTCGTCGATCTGGCCCAGCGCGACGATCGCCACGGTGTAGCCGGACAGCATGGCGCCGTAGGCCCGTGTGTCCTGCAGGTACTGGGCGACGAAAACGCAGAGGCCGAGCCAGACGGTGAAGCCGAGGAGCAGCAGCACCCGGTCCTGCCCGAACAGGGCCATGAAGACGATCGACACCGCGGCCCCGATGAGCGTGCCGAGAAGGCGGTAGACCGCCTTGGAAATGGCCTGCCCGCGCTTGGGCTGGGCGAGGATCGCCACGCAGGTGGCGGCGGACGAGGCGCTGTCGAGCTGGAGCCAGAAGGCCATCGCCAGCGCCAGCATCATGGCGATCCAGATGCGCAGGGCAAAGGCCCAGGCCGCCGGCTTGGGCACCCAGGCATCGAGGAACGCCACCGCGCGGTCGAGAAGCGACCCGGCCGACGGATCCGCGGCGGGCGCGACCGGGGCCTCAGCCATGCCGGACCCGGCGCGATGCGCCGTCCGCCGCCCGTGGGGACGGATGAAGGTCCATCATGTCCTCGCCTTTCCCGCCGCCCCGCCGCGGATGTCTGAACAATCGAGAAGCGCTGCGGTTCGCGACCGGCTCAGGCTTTATCGCCGCCCTTCAGCCGCTTGTTGCACTTGCTCCAGTACTGCGGCCATTTCGGCCCCTGCGCGGCCTTCTGAGCGTCGGTCAGAGCGCGCCACTCGGCGCCGCAGGTCTTCTGCCGGTCGCGGGCGGCGGACTGGCCGGCGCTCGGCTGCTTCGCTGCGGGCGAGGCCGGCGCCGCCGAGGGCGCCTCGGAGGCCGGCGGCGCCTTTGCTGTCGACTCCTTGGCGGCCGGCTCCTTGGCGAGGACAGGCTGGGCGGCGAGCAGCGGCACGGACAGGATCGCGATCCTGACGAGACGATCGATCATCGAAAATTCCCCCTCGGGCGTCGTTGCGACGCCCGAGACGCAGTCTCGCCGCTCGCCCCGGGAGACGGCAAGCCCGGCGCCGCAGCCGCCAACAGCTGCCGCCACGCCGTGTCGAATCCTCAGGCCCGCTCTCGGGATGCCCTTGAGCGTGGCCGGGAAATCGTCTTCACTGTCGGGGTTGTCCGGAAAAGGCGGAGGACCATCGCACCGCCGACGATTGGGTCCAGGAGCAGACAGAGCATGGCAGCGGTGTCCGGGCGGCCGATCGACGTCCATACCTGGAGTACGCCGAACGGCTGGAAGATCCCGATCATGCTGGAGGAGTGCGGGCTCCCCTACCGCATCGTTCCCGTGGACATCGCCAAGAACGAGCAGTTCGCTCCCGATTTCCTGGCGATCTCACCCAACAACAAGATCCCGGCCATCGTCGATCCGGAGGGTCCCGGTGGACAGCCGATCTCGGTCTTCGAATCAGGCGCGATCCTGCAGTATCTCGGCCGGAAAACCGGGCAGTTCTATCCGGCCGACGAGCGCGCCCGCGTCCTCGTCGACGAGTGGCTGTTCTGGCAGGTGGCGGGCTTCGGGCCGATGCTTGGGCAGACGCACCACTTCAAGATCTACGCGCCCGAGAAGCTGCCCTACGCGATCGACCGGTTCACCGCAGAGGCGAAGCGTCTGTACGGCGTGCTGGAGCGACGCCTCGAGGGCCGCGCTTTCTTGGCCGACGACTATTCCATCGCCGACATCGCGACGTTCACCTGGGCGAAGCTGAACTTCAAGCAGGGCGTCGACATCAACACCCTGCCGAACGTGGCGCGATGGCTCGAGAGCATCCTGGCGAGGCCGGCGGTGCAGCGCGGCCTCGCAGCGATCTGACAGGCGCTCAGTTCTTGTTCGCCGCCTGCTGGTTCACGTCCGGCACGCGGGTCCAGGTCTGGGATCCGCACAGGATCTTGAGCATGCAGCCCGAGACGTTGAGTTCGGCCTCGCTCTCGCGCTCCAGGCTGACCGTATAGATCTTGCCTTCTTCGATGTTGTAAAGTTCGCCGGTGTATTTCTCGTCGTCCGGCTTGAGGCCTTCGATGAGCTGCAGGCCGATCACCGGCCGCGCGCGCTTCTTCGGGTCGGGATTCTTGAGATCGGTGCGGGGAGCGCCGTTGTCGAAGGTCGGCGTCTTGAGCCAGACGACCTTGCCGCAGACGAGCTTCTGACCGGGCCCGCAGCGATCGATCCGGATCTTGGCGCGGCCGTCGCCGGTGAGCCAGGTGCCGGACGGATCCTTCGCGGTGTCGGCGGCGGCGGCGGTGAGGCCGGCGAGAAGCAGGCTGGCGCTGAGAGCGAGTCGCATGGTTCGTCTCCGGGATTGGGGCGTCGCGGACGCCCGAGGGGTGGACGAAGTCGGTTGGTGCGCGACTAGGCCGTCGCAATCGGGCGATTTTTCGGCCGTGTTGCGGCAGAGCCACGGCTGCGCTTGGACCGGCCGGTTCCGGGACGCCGCTTGAGGCACGGGGGGGCGCCCGCTATAAGCCCGGCGCCGAAGCGAAATTTTCGCTGCCGCGGCGCGTCCGGCCTCCCGGCGTGCCGCAAACCTTTTCCACAGACAGACCGGACGCACCATGGCCACCGAGCGCACCTTCTCGATCCTGAAGCCCGACGCGACGCGGCGGAACCTGACCGGCGCGGTCAATGCCGTGATCGAGGAGGCGGGCCTCCGCATCGTCGGCCAGCGTCGCATCCGCATGACCAAGGAGCAGGCCGAGAAGTTTTACGAGGTGCACAAGGAGCGCCCGTTCTTCGGCGAGCTCGTGACCTTCATGACCTCCGGCCCGGTGGTGGTCCAGGTTCTCGAGGGCGAGAACGCGGTGGCCAAGTACCGTGA
>NZ_BACT01000152.1:0-4601 GCF_000333255.1 Methylobacterium sp. B1
CTCGATCTCGATGCAGGCCGCGTCCTCGCCGAGGTGCCGCTGCCCGGCGGGCCGCTCGGCGTCGCGGCCGACCCGCGGGGCGGCACCGTCTACGTGGCCGACTGGTACGGGCACCGTCTGTTCGTGCTGACCGAGCGCGACGGTGCGCTGGTCCCGGACGGTGAGATCGCGGTCGGCGCCTCGCCCTCGGGGATCGCCGTCAGCCCCGATGGCGGGACGCTCTATGTCGCCAACCGCGAGGCCGACACGGTCTCGGTCGTGGATACGGCGACCCGGCGGGAGAGCTCCGTCATTCCCGTGGGGCAGCATCCGTTCGGCATCACCCTCGATGCCGCGGCCGGGCGCGCCTACACGGCCAATGTCACCGGGGACGACGTCTCGGTTCTGGACCTGAAGACCGGGCGCGAGATCGGCCGCGTGCCGACCGGCCGCCGGCCTTACGTGATCGCCCTCGCCGGCGGGCGCGGCTTCGTCACCGACCAATATGCCGGCAGCGTCACGGCGTTCGACCTCGCCACGCTGAAGCCGGTCGCCGACGTCGATGTCGGCGATCATCCGGAAGGGATCGCCGCGGATTCGGACGGCCGCCTCTACGTGGCCAATTGGGGCGACAACACCCTGAGCGTCCTCGATTCCAAGACGCTCAAGGTGCTGGCGACCATCCCCACCGGCAACGGCCCGCGCTCGTTCGGTGCCTTCCTGCGCTGAGGCTCAGCCCGTGCGGCGGTGCGGCGCCCGGCGGTAGGCCGCCCGGGCCATCACCAGCGCGCCGCCGATTTGCAGGAGGCCGGTCTCGCCGAGATCCGAGGGCGCGAAATGCGCCTGGATCAGCAGCCGCGTCAGCGCATTCAGCGCGAGCAATGTCAGGCAGAAGGCTGCAGCGGCCAGCAGGCTGGCGACGAACTCGGGCATGATCGCGCTCCCGTGTCGAACGGGAGGAGATTAGCAAGCCCCGCGCCAGGGCCAAGCTGTCGGAACCGCCGATCTCAGCGCTTGCGGCCTGCGGGCGCGGATGCCGGCGTCCCCGCCTGCGCGGCCGGCGTGGGCCGGGGCGTCTCGACGGCGAGCCGCTTCACCGGCCAGCCGTCGCTCCAGCGCTCCATGTCGGCCAAGCGCGGATTGTTCTTCAGCGCCGTCGCATCCGACCCGGCGAAGGCCGCGGCGGCGGCGAGGTCGAAGGTCTTCCAGAAACCGAGATAATCCAGGGCATCGACCCGGGCGAGATTGATCTGCGAGACCAGCGTCTGCTGCTCGCCGGTCAAGGCCATGTCGGCGGACCAGCGGAACGGCGTCGGCTTGGTCGACTCCTTCGGCGCATCCTTGGGCTCCGGCGCGGGCTTGATGTTGCCCCCGTCATAGGCGCTGTCGACGCCCGCAGGGGCGGCCAGCGTCGCCGTAAGGGCCGGGAAGCCATGATCGTCCGAAAGGACCCGCACGAACAACTTGCGGTCCAGCGGCACGCCGCTGGCCTCGCGCAGGAGACGCTTCGCCGCGAGGTCGGCAGCCCGCGTGTCCTTGTCGCCGACCATGGCCACGAGGAGCGTGGATGGGTCGATCGCCGCCAGGTCGGTCAGCGCGATGCCTCTGGATTTCGGCCCGCTGGCGATCCCGCCGGGCGTCGCCGCAAAGATCAGCTTCGGAACCGGCAGGCCCTGCGCCTTCGCGGCCGCTGCGAGATCCATGGCGAGCGGCGCGCCGGCGAGATGGCCGATCATCGCGACGCGGCCGAGATCGGGCTTGGCCTCGCTCTCCGTCGCAAGTTCGGCGAGCGCGGCCTTGACCAAGCCTTCCGCGATGGCCGGGGCATCGGCCGGTCGCGTCCGGTTGACCTCCTGAAACCGGGGGAACAGGACGAGCCAGCCCTGGCGGGCGAGATGGTCGATCCAGCCGCCATAGCTCTGCGGATTGACCGCCCCCCAGCCGTGCAGGACGATGGCGACGGGCCGTCCCGCCTCCGGCGCAGCGCCCGCTGCGTAGAACGCATAGGTGGAGGCCGTGCCGCGCCCGAGCAGCCGCTTGGTGATCGTGGCCTTGCGGTCACCCGCACCCCCCGCCCCATCGGCAGGCTGGGCGGGCGGCGTCGCCGCCTGGACGGATACGAGGCCGGCCAGGGTCATGATCGCGGCGGCAGTCAGCGATCCGCGAAGAACTGTGAGACGCATCAGGGACTCGACTGAGAGACGCTTGGCGTCGGCAGGTCAGAATGCGCTGAATAGCAGATTCTCTCGCCTTGGCGACTCATCGCCTCAGTCTTCCGCCAAGCTTCGGCGGTCGAGCCTCAGGACAGCATGCACCGCGTCATATCCGGACGGTCGAGCCGCCGCACAATCGCTGCCATCTCCGCCGGAATGTCGTGCTCCGCTGCGCCGTAGACGCTGAGCAGCCCCTCGCGGACCGTATCGAGAAGGACGGACTCGACCGTATCCCGGGCGCCGGGCCGGCGCAGGGAATCGGCGTGGTTGATTGCAACGATCTTCATGGCGGTGCCGCGGGTCAAGTGTACTGCGCACGTCCGGGGACTGCTGCTCCGGAGTGGCGTACAACTGTGTGGCCGCCTCAGGTTTCCAGGCCGGTGGGGATTATTTTGCCGCCCGGTCCGATAACGGACGGTCCGGGCTCGGTGGACGGCCGGCCGGCGGCCTGTTCCACCCAGGCGAGGATGTCTTCGGCGCGCCAGGGCTTCGGGATGAACGTCGCCGAGACGCGCAGGTCGCTCGGCTGGTCGCCGGCATCGCCGGAGGTGAGGAGGACCCGCACGCGCGGCCAGGTCACGCCGATGATCCGCGCCAGTTCGAAACCGCCGATCGGCCCGGGGGTCCGGACGTCCGAGAAGACCACGCTGACCTCGTCCGCGCGATCATTGAGAATGGCCAGGGCGCGATCGGCGGTCTCGGCTTCGATGACCGTGAAGCCCGTATCCTCCAGCAGCGTGGCCGCGAGGAAGCGCTCGTCGGGCTGGTCTTCCACGACGAGGATCACGGGCTTCTGGCCAGGCTGTACCGATTCGCTCATGGGCCAGGACACTCTACAGGGGCTGAACGGCGGTCGCTTCGATCGGTTCAACGCCCGAACGCCGCGAAGGGCCACACCCGCGCGGGCACAGATCCTCCTTTGATCCTTGCACAATTGAGAAATTGAGGCCGTGTCTTGGGCAACACAGCCAACGCAGAACGCGTTCGCTCGACCGTCGATGACGTCTTTTCAGCCGACACCGTGTGACTTCAGGAAAGCCAGAGCGCGTGTCCAGCCATCCTCGGCAGCCTCACGCCGGTAGCTCGGACGGTAATCCGCATGGAAGCCGTGCGGCGCATCCGGATAGATCACGATCTCGACGCTCTTGCCCGCCGACAGAGCACGATCACGCGCCTCTTCCACGGCCTTTACCGGGATACCGGTATCGGCTCCCCCATACAGGCCGAGCAGCGGAGCATGGATCTCGGCGGCCACGTCGCCGGCGGTGCGCGGCTGAATGTCGGTGCGTTCGCCGCCGACAGGCCCGTACCAAGCGACCGCCGCCTTCAGGTCGCGACGATGCGCCGCGTACAGCCACACGTCGCGTCCACCCCGGCACCAGCCCATGACGCCGAGCCGGTTCGGATCACCCTTCGCCGCCGAAGCCGCCCAGGCGGCCGCCGCATCGAGGTCGCCGATCCACTGCGCGTCCGGCGTCTTCGCGATGACGTCCCGGATGATCTGCTTGGGATCCGACATGGTCGAGAGATCGCCCTGGCGGGCGTAGAGTTCGGGCGCCACCGCGCAGTAGCCGGCCTTCGCGAGCCGGCGGCAGATGTCCTTGATATAATCGTGGACGCCGAAGATCTCCTCGATCACCAGAACGATCGGGAAGGGGCCGGTGCCCTCCGGAACCGCCCGATAGGCCGGCATCGGCCCGTCTGCGGCCGGAATCTTGACCTCGCCGGCCTCGATGCCGGTCGGGTCCGTGTGGATCACCTGAGCTTCCACGCGGGTGGTCGCGAGGGTCAAGCCACTCATCAGGCTCGTCATCACGAAGCCTCGCCGGGACAAGGGCGGCGTGATCAGCCCGTCGAGTCCAGCCCGGTCGTGATCCGCCATGATGCTCTCTCCCTTGCTTCAAGGATGAGGGCTATCCGCGTGCGGCGGCCCGGGTCAAATCATCCGCCCGCCGCCGGACCGTCACGCCCCTGCGGCAGCCAGGGCCCGCGCCGGCCGGCGCACGGTCACCCGGATCGGTTCAAGCGTCTCGCGCGGCGTCAGCATCTCACCCAGGCTGACGAAGGTGTCGGCGGCCGGTGCGACCACCGCGCGGATGCCGTAGCCCAGCGCGAAGGACCGGATCAGCTCGGCGTCGCGCGCAATGCCGAAGCGGTCGAGGGCCGCCAGGAAGGCTTCCCGGAACAGGCTCGGCCGGCACCAGCGCTTCTCGGCCATCTGCAGCGGCCAGTCCCACAAGCCCTCGGCCCGGCGCATGGCCAGGGCGCCGCGCGCGATGAAATAGCCGGTCTCCCGGTGCTCGATCCCGTCCGTCTGGACCGACCAGTCGTCATTGCCGAACAGTTCGGCCGCGGCTGCGTTGCCCATCGGGTCCTCCGCCCTGAACCTGCCTCCGGCGCACCGAACAT
>NZ_BACT01000151.1:0-1916 GCF_000333255.1 Methylobacterium sp. B1
CCGATTCCTTGGCGTCCCGCGCTGCTCGTCGGCATGTGCTCGGCACACTGTCGATCGGCAATGTGCTGATCGTGCAGGTCTCCAACCACACCCGCCGCACCGTCGAGGAGCACGACGCCGCCCGACGGATCATGTACGCGGCCAAGGCCGATTCCGCGCTGCCCAAGGGATACGGTCGGGCGCTGCTTGCCCTCCACGACAAGCGCCCGTTCGTGCAGACGGCCGACGAGATCGCCCAGGCCGCCGCGGAGGTGCGCGACCCGAATTACCGGATCGTGACCGCCGCAGACGGGATCCACCTCTACAATCGCGACATCCACAGGGTCGGCACCGACGCGATGGCCTTCTTCCCCGAACTCGATGTGGCCAGCGACGGCGCCCACGCCTTCTATCTCGGCGCCGAACTGGCCAAGGCGGAGACGGCGTGGCGGCTTGGCAAGCGCTACGTCCAGGACGAGGCGCTCGACTGGGGCTGCGCCGCCGACGCCGACATCGAGGATGCCACCGCCTTCAAGAAGGCCGGCCATACCCGGCATTCGGGACCCGATGCGCCGCCACCTGGGACACGCGATGCCCGGCTGGCCGGGCCCGAGGCCGGCGCAACGCCGCCCGAGACCATTCCCGAAGCCCAGGTGCGGGCCGAGGCCGTGCCCGAGCGTCCGCAGGACCCGCCGACGAAGCTGGTCTGCGGGCGCCTCGTCCCCGCCGACAAGGCGTGAGGCCATGCCGCTGATCCTCGAGACCATCGTCACGACCCTGTCCCCGGCGGGCGAACTGCACCTCGTTCCGTTCGGACTGATCGGCGAGGATGACGGCTACGTCCTCGCGCCGTTCCGGCCGTCGCCGACCATCGCCAATCTGGAGGCCAACCCCTGCTTCGCAGCCTCGAGCCCCCGCGACATCCGGGTGATCGCCGGCGCGGTGACCGGCCGACGCGAATGGCCGACGCTGCCCTGCACGGCAATCGAGGGCCGCCGCCTCGCCGACAGTTTCGGCCACGCGGAGTTCGCCGTCGCCGCCGTCGAGGCCCACGAGACGCGGCCGCGCTTCCGCGGCCGCGTGGTCCACAGCGCCGCGCACGCGCCGTTCATCGGCTATAACCGCGCGCAGGCCGCCGTCCTCGAAGGCGCCATTCTTTCGACCCGGCTCCACATGCTGGAGCCCGATAAGGTGTTGACGGAGATGGCCTACCTCGCCATCGCCATCGGCAAGACCGCTGGGCCGCGCGAGCGCGAGGCCTGGGGTTGGATCGAGGACAAGGTCGCGGCGGCGCTCGGCCCCGAGGCGCGCGTTCTCGATCGCGACGACCGCTGAGGGCGGGAGGAGAAGGACAAGATGAAGAAAATCACCCTGGCCCTGGCGGCCACGGCCGCCCTAGTGGCGGCTACCGCGCAGGCCCACGGCCCAACCCGGCGCAAGATCACCGAGTCGATCGAGATCAACGCCCCCGCCGACAAGGTCTGGGCCGTGCTCGGCGATATGAAGAATTCCGACTGGATGCAGAACGTCACCAAGACGGAGCTCAACGGCGATCCGGCCGGCAAGTTCAAGCGTGTCCTGACCCTGAAGAACGGCGATCAGATCCAGGAGACCAGCAACAAGTACAAGCCCGATGACAAGCTGTTCTCCTATTACATCGACAAGGTCGACGTGAAGGATCTTCCGGCGAACGACTACTCGGCGACGATCACGGTCGAGCCCGAGGGCAACGACAAGTCGAAGGTCGAGTGGAAGGCGGCCTTCTATCGCGGCTACATGAACAACGATCCGCCGCCGGATCTGAACGACGAGGCTTCCGAGAAGGGCGTCGGCGACTGGATCAAGGCGAGCCTCGCCAACCTGAAGGCAAAGGTCGAGAAGGGCTCGTGAGCCTGTCTCGGGGGCGCGCGGCCCTCGCCCGCGGCCTCGTTCTCATC
>NZ_BACT01000150.1:0-776 GCF_000333255.1 Methylobacterium sp. B1
AAGGCCGCGCAACTGGGTTCGCGTCACCTGCTGGCCCAGGGCTATACCGATATCGCCCTGGTGGTGCAGCCGCTGTATGGCGTCAGTTCGCGCCAGGGGCGGCAGGCGGGTTTCCTGCAGGCCATGAGCGAGCGGCCTGATTGCCATGGCGAGACCCTGGAAGTCGACCTGGAACAGCCCGGCCATGTGGCCACGGTGCTGCGCGAATTCTTCCTGCGGCGCGCCGCTGCCGGTAGCCAGGGGCGGCTGGCGCTGCTGGCCGGCAATGGCATGGTGTCGTTGCAGATTGCGCTGGCCTTGCAGAGCATGGGCTTGCGCTTTCCCGAGGATGTCGGGCTGCTGTGCTTCGATGAACTGTCCTGGTCGCCCCTGGTGGGCAGCGGCATCAGCACCATCGAACAACCGACCTATGAAATCGGCTTTATCGCCATCGAGCGCCTGTTGGTGCGCATCCGTGGCGAGCGCTCGGTGCGCATGGAGATCCTGCTGGATCCACGGCTGATCTGTCGTGGCTCCACCGCCAGCGTGGGCAGTCATCCGCAGCGTGCACTCATCGCCGGCATTGGCGACAAACTCCGCAGTAGCAAGTCCGGCCAGTACGCCGTCGTCTGAGGCGCGGGCCTGGAACCGGTCCCATCGGTCAGGGCCAAGAAATACATCAGTGGTAAGACCTTGCAAGAGGGCGGAACAGTAGATCAAGTAGAACCACAGACCTGAGATCGAGAGGGATCAAGCAGGCAGCAACCAGGAGGGCATAAGAATCCGAGCGGCCAAGC
>NZ_BACT01000149.1:0-13360 GCF_000333255.1 Methylobacterium sp. B1
GCCCTTTCGGCCGCCGCGGACGACGNCCATGCCATCCACCCGGGGGATCACATCGTGCTCATCGTCGAGGACGACGCGATGTTCGCCTCGGTGCTGCTGGAGCTTGCGCGCGAACGCGGGTTCAAAGGCTTGATCGCGCAAGACGGTGCCGGCGCGCTGAGCCTCGCCCACCGCTTCAAGCCGCACGCCATCACCCTCGATATCGGCCTGCCCGACATGGACGGCTGGGCCCTGCTCGACCTCCTGAAGAACAACTCCCGCACCCGCCACATCCCGATCCACGTCATCTCCGTCAACGACGAGAAGAAGCGCGGCCTGCGCGCCGGCGCGTTCGGCTTTCTGGAGAAGCCCGTGGAGCGCGAGGGCCTGCTGCGGGCCCTGGAGCTCTCGAAGGATTTCATCACGCGGCCCGTCCGCAACCTTCTGCTCGTCGAGGACGACGAGAACCAGCGCGCCAGCATCACGGCGCTCCTGAGCGAGGAGGACGTCAAGATTTTCGGGGTCGGCACGGCGTCGGCCGCACTGGAAGCCCTGACCGGCGGCCGGTTCGATTGTGCGATCATCGATCTCGGCTTGCCCGATATCGGTGGTTCCGAGCTGATCGAGCAGATCCGCGCCTCGCAGGACGGGGAGGAACTGCCGATCATCGTCTATACCGGTCGGGCGCTCACGCCCGCCGAGGAGCAGCAACTGAGGCAGACCGCCTCGACGATCATCATCAAGGACACGCGCTCGTCCGAGCGACTCCTCGACGAGACCGCCCTGTTCCTGCATCGGGCCATCGCCAGCGCCCCGGCCGACGAGCAGGGTCTCGGCGATCGCAGTGACGGCGTGTCTCTCCAGGGCTGCCGGGTCATCCTGATCGACGACGACCTGCGTAACATCTTCTCGCTCACGAGCGCCCTGGAGCAGCACGGGCTTGAGGTTCTGTTCGCGGAGAGCGGGCACGACGGCATCGCGCTGCTCGAATCCCATCCGAACATCGACGCGATGTTGATCGACATCATGATGCCAGGAATGGACGGCTACGAGACGATGCGTGCGATCCGGGTTCAGGGCGCATTCCGAACCCTGCCGCTGATCGCCGTGACCGCGAAGGCCATGAAGGGCGACCGCGAGAAGTGCCTCGAGGCGGGCGCGTCGGATTACGTCTCGAAGCCGATCGACATGGACGAGCTTCTGGCCGTGCTGCGGGTGCAGTTGGCACGACGGGGCGAGATCGCCGACGGTGTGCCGCCGCTACGCGCGGAAGCGAGAGACTTCGAGCGGCAACCCCGATGAGCCGCCGACTGGATCCCCATCCGGCTGGTCCGGACGATACCGCAGGACAGCTCGGCTTACCCACCGAGCTGGCCCCGGTCCGAGCCAAGATCCTGATCGTCGATGACGACCAGCGTAATCTGCTTGCCGCCTCCGAGATTCTAGCCGATCCCGAGACCGACTTGATTCTAGCGAACTCGCCGGAGGAAGCCCTACGCCGGGCCCTCCGGGAGGACTTCGCCCTCATTCTGCTCGACGTACAGATGCCGCGCATGGACGGCTACGAGGTGGCCGCCCTCATCCGCAGCCGCTCGCGCACATCCCGTGTCCCGATCCTGTTCCTCACGGCCCACAACAAGGACGACATCCACATCTTCCGCGGTTACTCCGCAGGCGCGGTCGACTATGTCTTCAAGCCGATCCAGCCTTTGGTGCTGAAGTCGAAGGTCGATGTCTTCGTTGATCTGTACCGCAAGACCGAAGAGATCAAGCGCAACGCGACCGCCGAGAAGCGTCTGCTCCTGGAGAACCTTCGCGTACGCGGTGAGAAACTGGAAGCCGAGCAGGCGCTGCGCAGGCGGGAAGAGCATCAGGCCGCTGTCCTGCGCGGCCTTCCCATCGCCCTCTACACCTCACCGATCGGCGTCGCCGACCGACGCCTCTACTTCACCAACGACAGCATCGCGCGCATCACGGGCTTCTCGCGCGAGGCCTTCGCCACCTCCGGCCTCTGGAACTCCCGCCTCGAAGCAGACGACCGTGAGCGCGTGTCGGCGGCGCTGCGCGCGGTCCTCGAGACCGGCGAGGTGGCTCTGGAGTATCGCTGGCGCAACGCGGATGGCTTGGAGCGGCACATCCTCGACCAGATCGCGGTGAACCGTGATGAGAGCGGCACGGCGGTCGAACTCTTCGGGATGTGGTTCGACGTGACGGAGCGCAAGGAACTTGAACTCAACTTGCAGCACGCTTCGAAGCTCGAGGCGGTGGGCCGCCTAACCGGCGGGATCGCGCACGATTTCAACAACATGTTGAGCATCGTCATCGGCAATCTCGACTTGGTCAAGGGCGCGTTGCTGGGCAATGAGAAGGCGCACCGCCGCATCGAGAGCGCTATCGAGGGGGCCCATCGTTGTGCGGAACTCACCAGCCGGCTGCTGGCCTTCTCGCGACGCTCCCCTCTCCAGCCGAAGGCGCTGACCTTCGCGAACTTCATTCCTGGCCTGATCAAGCTTCTGGAGCGCACGCTCGGCGAGCGGATCACGATCTCCGCGGATCTGGAGGCGGGACTGCCGGAAGTCTGTGTCGATCACGCTCAGTTCGAGGCCGCTCTCATCAACCTCGCGGTGAATGCCCGGGACGCGATGCCGGACGGAGGGACCTTGGACATCCGCATCAGGCGCCGCGACCCCACTGGGCCGGAGGGGGTCGAGGACGTGCGTTTCGTAGAGATCACGGTCGCCGACTCGGGCACGGGGATGTCACCTGATGTTCTGGCGCGCGTCTTCGAACCCTTCTTCACGACGAAGGAGGTCGGCAAAGGCACGGGCCTCGGTCTGAGCATGGTCTACGGCTTCGTGCAGCAGAGCGGCGGGACCATCGTTGTCGACAGCACGCCGCATCAAGGCACCCGTTTCCTCGTCACGATGCCCGTGCTCGCTGAAGGAAGTCCCAGATCGGAAGAATGCGCTGCGGGTGCGACGAACGAGCCGCCGAATCCGATGAATGGTGCCGGTAGGGCCGTGCTTGTCGTCGAGGACGACGCCGATGTTCGCTCGACCGTTGTCTCGACCCTCGAGGCCCTCGCGTTCGAGGTGCTCAGTGCGCATGATGCCAGCGAGGCTCTGCACGTTCTGCGGAGGGAGGCGAATATCTGCCTCGTTTTCAGCGACGTGAACATGCCCGGCGCGATGAACGGCATCGAGCTCGGACACATCATCCGGCAGCAATGGCCACACATGCAGATCCTGCTGGCCTCCGGTTACCTTCGGGAAGGTCAGGATGCCAATGACTTCCCCTTGCTGCAGAAACCATTCCGTGCGGACGACTTGATTGACAACCTGCGGGAGCTGCTTGGCAACGCGCGGGGGTGAAGCTTTCTCGATCGCGCCCGAGAGAATCGACAGCGGAACGCGTGCCGATCGCAGACAGGCGCGGCGATTTTGCCCGGCAGAGATTCCCGGGATCTGTGGAGATCCGCCGTCCCCGCGTATCGGCACAGGGCTGCCGGCGTTCGGGTTCCCGGTAAGACGGCCAGCGGTGCCCCAAGACGGTGCGTGCGAACGTCACCCGGGCGACGCCGGTTGTCGAGGGATGGACGCGCGGCCTGTCGATCAGCCGTCCGTCGCACGCACCGGGATGGACGGGTTCAGTCGGCCGAGCCGGCCGACTTCCGCGGCAACGTCCTGCAAGCTGGCGTCACCCTTGCGCAAGATCCGGTCGGCGGCAGACAGATCATGACGCTCTTCCTCCGAGACGTCGCGGGCACTCAGGACGACCACCGGAACTTCGTCGCCGCCTGGCATTGCCCGCAGGGCGCGCAGGAATGCGAAGCCGTCCATCACCGGCATGGTCAGGTCGAGGAGCACGAGCCCCGGGCGCGCCGCGCGCACGCTGGCCAGGGCCTCGGCCCCGTCGCCGGCCTCCCGAACCGCAAACCCCTGGCGCCCCAGCACGGTGCGGAGCCGGCGCCGCATCTCGGCGTCGTCATCCACCACCAGCACGTCGCCCGCGCCCGCGCCGATCCGGTCGAGCACCCCCTTCAGGCGGCTCCAGTCCACCGGCTTCGGAAGCGAACCGGCCGCCCCGAGCGCGGCCCCGAGTGCGGCATCGGCCACGAAGCTGACCATGATCACCGGGATGTCGCGGGTGGCGTCGTCGCGCTTCAGCGCGGCCAGCACGGCCCAGCCGTCCATCTCCGGCATCATCACGTCGAGCAGCACCGCGACGGGCTGCAACTGGCGTGCGAGTTCGAGACCCGACCGTCCGTCGACCGCAGCCTGGGCCGCAAAGCCCTGGCGGGCCAGGAAGCGGATCATCAGCTCGCGCTGGCTTGACTCGTCGTCGACGACCAGGACCAGACCGCGCGTGCCGTCCGCCGTGCCCCCGTGAAGGGCCGGAGGATGCCCATCCGCGATCTCGGGCCCGGGCATGGTCGCCGGCAGTGCGAGGGTGAAGGTCGTGCCCCGACCTTCGGCGCTGTCCGCGGAGACGTCGCCGCCCATCAGATTGGCGAAGGCCTTGGTCAGTGCCAAGCCCAGTCCCGTGCCGCCGTACTTGCGCGTCGTCGATTCGTCGGCCTGCACGAACCTCTGGAACAGCCCGGCGAGCTGCTCGGGCGTCATGCCGATGCCGGTATCCGACACGGCGAAGGTCAGCCGGTCACCGTGGGGTCCGGGCTCGCGCCGGACCCGCAACGTCACGGTCCCACCCTCGGTGAACTTGGCGGCGTTGCCGAGCAGATTGAACAGGCACTGGCGCAGTTTCACCGCGTCGGTCTGTGCATGGCCAAGGTCCGGAGCAAGGTCGAGGACGAGGCGATTGCCCTTCTTGGCCACGAGACCCTCGACGGTCGCGGCGGCGTCTCGCACGAAGGCCTCGACGGCGACGTCCTCGGCCAGGACGTCCATCTTCTCGGCCTCGACCTTCGAGAGGTCGAGGACGTCGTTGATCAGCCCGAGAAGGTGCTGGGCGTTCGAGCGGATCTTTCCGAGATCGGCCTGGAACGTGTCCTGCCCGAGATCCTCCGCCTCCTCCTGAAGCATCTCGGCGTAGCCGATGACCGCCGAGAGCGGCGTGCGCAGCTCGTGGCTCATGTTGGCGAGGAACGCGCTCTTGGCGCGGTTGGCGGCCTCGGCCGCATCCCGGGCATCCCGCAGGGCGGCCTCGTGGGCGTGACGGGCGCTGACATCCGCGTGGACGCCGACCCATTCGCGGATCGCCCCGTCCGCATCCCGCACGGGCACGGCGCGCACCGCGTAGTGCCGCCAGCTGCCATCCGATGCGCGGACGCGGTGTTCCACGGCGTAGGCACCGCCCGTCCGGGACGCCTCCTGCCAGATCCGGAACGTCTCGGGGAAATCCTCCGGGTGGATCGCTTTCGCCCAGCCGCGACCGCGATACTCAGCGAAGGTATGGCCCGTGATCTGCTCCCAGCCCGGCTGCTCCTCGATGAAGTCGCCGGCAGCGTTCGTCGTCCACATCACGCCATCGACGGCCCGGACCGCGGAGCGGAAGCGCGCTTCGCTGACGTGTAGGCGCCGCTGGGTGCGCCGCTGGTCGAACGAACCCGCCATCATCGCCAGGAACAGGACGACGAAGGTGATACCGGCCACCGCCAGGGCGAGATCCTGCTGGCCGGTGGACAGGATGGCCGTGTGGGCCGGGTGAGCACCGGCCTCCTCGGCTGTGAAGGTCGCGGCGGCCATGCCGGTGTAGTGCATGCCGGCGACCGCCAGCCCCATGACGCCGGCGGCCATGAGCCTCTGCCAGGGGCGGTTGCGACGGAAGGTGAGCCACAGGGCGGCGGTCGATGCGGTGACGGCGATGGCGACCGACACGGCGACGATGCGCGGGTCGTAGGCCAGGTTCCCAGGGACCCGCATCGCGGCCATGCCGGTATAGTGCATGGCCGCCACGCCGAGGCCCATCGCCGAGCCCGCGACGAGCAGCGGCGCGGTGGCGATGCCTTCCCGCGCCACCCAGGCAAAGGCCGCGGCCGTGCTGCCCACAGCGATCAACAGCGACAGGACGGTCGTGCCGAGGTCGTACCGCGCCGGCATGCCCATCTCGAAGGCAAGCATTCCGACGAAATGCATGGCCCAGATGCCACCGCCCATGGCGAACGCGGCGGCTGCGGCCCAGGCCCAGCGCGGACCGGAATCGGGCTGGCGGATGCGCGCTCCGAGGTCGAGCGCCGCATAGGATGCGAACACCGCGATCACGATGGAGAGCGCCACAAGGGCCGGGCTGTAGCCGGTATGGATCATACGAGGATCGATCAGGGAGAGGTCGGGCGTCGGGCGCCTGGGAGGGCGGACGAATCTGCGGGCGGCGACGGAGCGTGTCCACTCACCGATGCGTTTGGCTTCGGTATCCGCCCGCGCGGGACGCCGATAGCGTGGCATTGTCGCGCGACGACCGCGGTGAAGAGGTCGGCTCAGGCCTCCCGCGAGCCCGAATCCCATTCCGGGGATGAGAGATCGGGGTCGGCTCACGTGGCTTTCGATCACGCTGCGGACAGCGGCTCAGGCATGTAGCTGGGCCCGCCCACGCTGGCGGACCGTGACGGGCACCGCTCATGCACCGACGCGGACAGGAGATTCACGCGGCGCGTGACGCGTGCGACTCCGGGCGACGGTCGTGCCCATATCGTCCTAGGGCAGGATCGCCGATCAGCGCGCGTCCGGATCCCGTCAGCACCGTGGGCATGGCCGAGCGGAGTCGGGGACAGCCACGGGTCGATTTCGGCCAAGCCGTCTGGTCCCGTCGGCGTCGGACTTGGTGCAACCGTCGCAGTCGGCGCGCGCCATGCAGGATGCGGATGGGACCCATTCCCCGGATCTGCGGGAACCGGGACGCCAGGGTCAAAATGCGGACGCAGACGTTGCATCCGAGCGCCAGAAGCATCACACACGCACCAGATTTCCGGACCGTTCGGTGCGCAGCCCATGAGCGAGGCGCACCGAAGAGTCGGCAGTTCGGCGCCGTCCGTGATCGTCCAGACAACAGGAACTTGTGATGAAGACGCGCGCGGCTGTCGCGTGGGAGGCCAAGAAGCCTCTCACGATCGAGACCATCGACATCGAGGGGCCCAAGGCCGGCGAGGTTCTCGTCGAGCTGATGGCCACCGGGATCTGCCACACCGACGCCTACACGCTGTCGGGCCTCGATTCCGAGGGCAAGTTCCCGGCGATCCTCGGCCATGAGGGCGCGGGCATCGTCCGCGAGGTCGGCGCCGGCGTCACCACGCTGAAGCCCGGAGACCATGTCATCCCGCTCTACACGCCGGAATGCCGCAACTGTAAGTCCTGCCTGTCCCAGCGCACCAACCTGTGCACCGCGATCCGGGCGACCCAGGGCCAGGGCGTGATGCCGGACGGCACGAGCCGCTTCTCCTGCGTCTCGACCGGCGGCAGCCCGGGCGGTTCGAGCACCGTATTCCACTACATGGGCTGCTCGACCTTCTCGAACTTCACGGTCCTGCCCGCCATCGCGCTGGCCAAGATCCGCGAAGACGCCCCCTTCGACAAGATCTGCTACATCGGCTGCGGCGTGACCACCGGGATCGGCGCAGTGATCTACACCGCCAAGGTCTGGCCGGGCGCCAACGTGGTGGTGTTCGGTCTCGGCGGCATCGGCCTCAACGTGCTCCAGGCTGCCCGGATGGTCGGTGCCGACAAGATCATCGGCGTCGACATCAACCCGGAGAAGCAGGCCATGGCCCGCAAATTCGGCATGACCGACTTCATCAATCCGAACGAGGTCGGCACCGACAAGGTGGTTCAGGCCATCGTCGATCTCACCGGCGGCGGCGCCGATTTCTCCTTCGACTGCACCGGCAACGTCCACGTGATGCGCCAGGCCCTCGAGTGCTGCCATCGCGGCTGGGGCGAGTCGATCGTCATCGGCGTGGCGGAAGCCGGCCGCGAGATCTCGACCCGTCCGTTCCAGCTCGTCACCGGCCGCGTCTGGAAGGGTTCGGCGTTCGGCGGCGCGCGCGGACGCACGGACGTGCCGAAGATCGTCGACTGGTACATGGAGGGTAAGATCAACATCGACGATCTGATCACCCACACCATGCCGCTGGAGGAGATCAACCACGGTATCAACCTCATGCACGAAGGCAAAGTCGATCCCATCCGGGGTGTTCTACTAAGGAAGACAGATCCGGGGTTCCCCCCGCCTGCGAGGTCGGGGAGCCCCACGAACGCCCCCGCATTCCCGAGCCCGGGATCCGGCCCCCGAGCGGGGGCTCTAGGCGCCCGAGCAGGAGATCACAGCTGATGGAAACCGTCTCGAAGGCCCGCGCCCACGGCGGCACGCAGGGCGTCTACAAGCATGACGCGCAGACCACCGGATGCCCGATGACCTTCGCGGTGTTCGTACCACCCCAGGCCGAGAAGGGACCAGTCCCGGTGCTGTGGTACCTGTCCGGGCTGACCTGCACGCACGCCAACGTCATGGACAAGGGTGAGTATCGCAAGGCGGCAGCCGATCATGGTGTGATCGTCGTGGCTCCGGATACCAGCCCGCGCGGTCCCGGGATCCCGGACGAAGAGGGCAACTGGCAGTTCGGCTCCGGTGCCGGTTTCTATCTGGACGCCACCGAGGCGCCCTATGCGAAGAACTACAAGATGTGGAGCTACGTGACTGAGGAGTTGCCGGCCCTGATCGCGCGGGAATTCCCCGCCGATCTGTCGCGCCAGGGTATCTTCGGCCATTCCATGGGCGGCCACGGAGCGCTCACCATCGCGCTGACCTACCCGGAGCGCTTTAAGTCCTGCTCCGCATTCGCGCCGATCGCACAGCCGTCCACGGCCGGCTGGTCGAAGCCTGCCTTCGAGAAGTACCTCGGGTCCGACCCGGCCGCCTGGCGCGCCCACGACGCCACCGCGCTGATCGAGGACGGCAAGCGCTTCCCCGAGATCCTGGTGGATCAGGGCACCGCCGACAGCTTCCTTCAGGACGGTCTGCGCCCCTGGCTGCTTGAGGAGGCCTGCAAGAAGGCCGGCATCGCGCTGACGCTGAACATGCGCGAGGGCTACGACCACTCCTACTTCTTCATCTCGACCTTCATGGCCGACCACATAGCCTGGGCTGCCGCGCGCCTGAAGTAAGTTTGTCAGCACCCTCGGCCCAGTCGGGAAGCGATGCTTCCCGACCTCGGGTGGAAGACGCCGTCCTGGGCGCCCGCGGAGGCTCGATCCCCCCGCTTTCGGGAAGCCCAGGCGGTTTTCCGCATGCCCGACATGGATCGGTTGGAGCTCGTCCGCTTGTGCAGCGCGCCCTCTGCAAGGCGGACGTTTGACTTCCGGCCAGACCAACGCACGCCGGATCGCCGAAGCCCGCAAGACCGGGCATCCGGGTTTGCGCTCCATTCGGCTGAACGGCGAGGGGCGGAAACGTCCCCCGAAGCCGGCACGGTTCCGGGGCGAGATCGATCCGCTTCACGTCCCTGACCGGAACCAGGCCGACCGACTGGCGCGACGTCTGTCAGGACAGGATCCCGGCGGCGCGCCCGGACATCTCGGGACCTCGTCGTTGCGAACCCAACGGTCGCCCTGATCAATCAGGTGTCCGGCCACCAAACCGGCAACGGCGGCGACACCGCCCTTCAGAAAGCGCCGCCGGGCGGGGATATCGGTGTCGTCGTCGGGCATGGCCGTGCGATCCGAAGTCGAAGGCGCTTGCGGCCGGGGCACGGTCATGCCGCTCCCCGGTCGGACGCGGCGTGCAGCGTGGAGAACGGGTCGGCGGGACGCGGCAGGCCGAGATTCTCCCGCAGGGTCGTCCCCTCGTATGCCTCCCGGAACAGGCCCCTTCGGCGCAGTTCGGGGATCACCAGGGAAACGAAATCGTCGAGGCCTCCGGGCAGGGTCGGCGGCATGATGTTGAAGCCATCCGCGCCATAAGCCTCGAAGCGCTCCTGCAGGGCGTCCGCGATCTGCGCCGGCGTGCCGACGATCGTCCAATGTCCACGGGCGCTGGCGGCCCGCAGGTACAATGCGCGGATCGTCAGCCCTTCGCGGCGGGCGAGACGGAGGAAGAGATCCTGACGGCTCTTGCCGCCGTCGGTCTCCGGAAGATCCGGCACGAGGGCATCGTCCGGGTAGGCGGAGAGATCGGCGCCGATGAGCTGCTGCAAGAGCGCGCGGCCGACCACCGGATGAATCAGCTCCTGCAGGGACGCGAATTTGTCCTGCGCCTCGGCCTCCGTCCGGCCCACGACGGGGAAGGCGCCCGGCATGATCTTGAGGTGGTCGGGGTTGCGGCCGTGGCGTGCCATCCGATGCTTCACGTCGCCGTAGAAATCCACCGCGTCCTCCAGGGTCTGCTGGGCGGTGAAGATCACTTCGGCGGTGCGGGCGGCGAGGGCTTTGCCCGCCTCCGAAGAGCCGGCCTGAACCACCACGGGATGCCCCTGCGGCGGCCGGGGGACGTTGAGCGGCCCCCTCACCGAGAAATGCGCGCCCGCGTGCGCGAGCAGGCCTAGCTTGTCCGGGTCGAAGAAGCGGCCGGTCTCGCGGTCGCGCACGAAGGCGTCGTCCGCGTAGGAATCCCAGAGGCCGCGGACGACGTCCACGAATTCCTCCGCTCGGGCGTAGCGGTTGGCGTGGGCGAGATGGCTCTCGCGGCTGAAGTTCCAAGCCTCGCGCGGATCGGCGGAGGTGACGAGGTTCCAGCCCGCCCGGCCGCCGCTCAGGTGATCGAGCGAGGCAAACTTCCGCGCGACATGGAACGGCTCGTTGTAGGTCGTGGAGGCGGTCGCCACGAGCCCGATGCGCTCGGTGACCGCCGACAGGTGGGACAGCAGCGTCAGGGGCTCGAACTGGCCGACATAGCGGATCGCCGTGCGGCTCAGGGCGTCGAGATCGTCCCCGCGAATGCTGACGCCGTCCGCGAGGAAGAGCAGATCGAACTTCGCGGCCTCCGCGGTCCGGGCGATCTGCCGGTAATGGGGGGCGTTGATCCCGGCATCGGGCTGGGACGACGGATGCCGCCACGCGGCGACGTGGTGGCCGCCGGGATACAGGAACGCGCCCAGGCGCATGCGGTCGCGGCGTGCCATACCCGTCGCCCCCTCACGCCGAGCCGACCCGGTATTGCCGGGGCGGCGCTTCCCCGGAAATCGCGAAGGCGCCGACGGAGCGGTCCCGGTAGATCCGCGGGTTGTGGGAGGCGATGGTGCGGGCGTTGCGCCAGTAGCGGTCGAGCCCGTTCCCGACCTTCACCGCCGAGGCGCCCAGCGCGTCGAACAGGCTCGTCGTCGCGCTCAAGATCAGGTCGGTCACCACGCTGACCGCTTGGTTGACCTCGACATCGGCGAGCGTCGCCTGACGCTCCACGTCCGGCGATCCGGCCCGGTGCGCGTCGTGGACCCTCTGGAGGGCCTCCGCGACCTTCAGGACGATCGCGCCCGCCGCATAGGCGTTGGCACGCACGCGCCCCACCACCGCCTGGATCTGCGGGTCGTCAGCCGTCCGCCCGGCATTGCCGTGGCTGTAGACGCGGGTCCGCGCGGCCACGAGCCGTGCCACGTCGTCAGCCGCCGCCCGGCCGATCCCGGCGAGCGTCGCGAGATGAACCAGCTGGAAGAACGCCATCGCATAGGGGAAACGGGCCGGATCAGGCTTGATCAGGTCGGGGGCGAGCACCACGCCTTCGAAGGTCGCGGTGCCGCTGGCTGTGAGCGACTGCCCGAACCCGTCCCAGTCGTCGACGATGGTCACCCCCGGCGCGCGCACCGGCACCGCCGCCGTCACCGGGCCGCCCGCCTCGTCATCCGCCGAGAGGTGGATGTAGTCCGCGAACAGCGAGCCGGTCGTGTAGAACTTCCGGCCGTCGACAACGCGGACACCGTCACGCTGGCGCACCACCGTGTCGAATGCGCCGACCTTGGCGGGGCCCGTCTCCGAGACGCCGCTGCCGATCGTCTCGCCCGCGCCGATCCGGCCGATCCAGGCCGCGCGCCATTCGGGCGAGGACGAGCAGAGCGCATCCTCGGTGAAGCCGAAATGCGCCCGCAACGCATTGGTGACGTTGGAATCGGCGCTCGACAGCTCGATCAGCAGAGCGAACAGTTCCGACAGGCTGGCGCCGTGGCCGCCCTCGGACGGCGCGAGGCGCAGCGTGGTGAAGTTGGCCTCCCGCAGCCAACCGATCTCGGCATGGGGCAGTCGGCGGGACCGATCCCGCTCGACCGCCGTGGCGCGGATCTCGGCGAAGACCGGCCGAAACCGGTCCGCGAGTTCCTCGTAGCGCCCGCTCGGCCCCGCACCCCAGCCCGCTTCCGTCTGAGACATGAACACGACTTCCCGATTCCGGCCGACGGCCCGACAGCGATGCCCCTGGAATCGGTGAGTTGTTCCCGGATCTCAAGCCGAATGGTCTTGCACTATCCGTTTTTGGAAACTCGGTCTTGCAAGGAAGACGCTTCGGAGATTTTCATTTTCTTCAACGTCCCAGAGAGAAAAGGCTGCCTCTTCGGGCCCATGATTCGTGGATGATCCGACAAAGATCGATCGTCGGCGCCGAATTCCGAACTTTCGGGCGTCGACAGTGAAAGAATACTTTTCCGATCGCCCGTCGAGGAACGGTCTGCCATGCTGCAACGGCAAATCGAAAACACGTTTCATTGATCCGGCGCCCCCGGGCGGCTTTCAATACGGGGCCGGCCTCTTCTTTTCCCTGCCGCGTTGTGAGCCTTCGATGACCGACGAGACCCTCTGGCGGATCGCGCCCTCCCGCCGCTCGCTCCTGCGCACCGGACTCGGCGGCGCGGCCGCCGTCGCGCTCGGTGCCCCTGCCGTGCACGCGGCGCCGCGCGAGGTGAAGATCAGCATGCAGCGCTCGTCGGTGCTGTTCACCGTGCTCAAGGTGAAGGGCACGCTGGCCGAGCGGCTCGCTCCGCTGGGCTTCACGCCGACCTGGCACCTGTTCACCAGCGTGATCGAGCCGATGAATGCCGGCGCGGTCGATATCCATGCCGACGTGGCCGATGCGGTGCCGATCTTCACCCAATCGGCCAAGGCGCCCCTCACCTTCTACGCCCGGGAGCGGGGGGCGCCTTCGGCCGAGGCGATCATCGTGCCGGACGAGTCGCCGATCCGCACCATCGCCGATCTGAAGGGCAAGACGGTCGGCGTCTCGCGCGGCTCGGGCAGCCATTACGTGCTCGCCGCCGCGCTGAAGCGCGACGGCCTCACGCTCGGCGATATCACGCCCGCCTATCTTCAGGCGCCGGAAGGGGCCGTGGCCTTCGAGCAGGGCCGCCTCGATGCATGGTCGATCTGGGATCCGTTCCTGGCCTTCGCGGCGGCGAAGCGCCCTGTGCGGGTCATCGCCGACGGCAGCGGGCTCACGAGCTATCACCGGTATACCT
>NZ_BACT01000148.1:0-2208 GCF_000333255.1 Methylobacterium sp. B1
CGGCGGACCCTGGAAGGATCTCACCGACAACGTCAACATGATGGCCGCGAACCTCACCGGTCAGGTGCGCAACATCGCCGACGTCACGACTGCGGTGGCCAACGGCGACCTGTCCAAGAAGATCACCGTCGACGTGAAGGGTGAGATCCTGGAGCTGAAATCGACCATCAACACGATGGTGGATCAGCTCAACTCCTTCGCCTCGGAGGTGACCCGCGTTGCCCGTGAGGTCGGCTCGGAGGGCAAGCTCGGCGGACAGGCACAGGTCCGCGGCGTCGGCGGAACCTGGAAGGACCTCACCGACAACGTGAACATGATGGCGGCCAACCTGACCGGTCAGGTCCGCGGCATCGCGGATGTCGTCACGGCGGTGGCGCAGGGCGACCTCACGCGGAAACTCTCGGTCGATGCCAAGGGCGAGATCGCCGCCCTGGCCGACACCGTCAACGAGATGATCGAGACGCTCGCCACCTTTGCCGACCAAGTCACCAACGTGGCCCGCGAGGTGGGCGTCGAAGGGAAGCTCGGCGGTCAGGCCCGGGTGCCGGGTGCCGCCGGGCTGTGGCGCGATCTCACCGACAACGTGAACCAGCTCGCGGCAAACCTGACGACCCAGGTGCGCGCCATCGCCGAAGTGGCGACGGCGGTGACGAAGGGCGACCTCGCACGCTCGATCTCGGTCGAGGCTTCCGGCGAAGTCGCCTCGTTGAAGGACAACATCAACGAGATGATCCGCAATCTGCGGGACACGACCCTCAAGAACGCCGAGCAGGACTGGCTGAAGACGAACCTCGCCAAGTTTACGCGCATGCTGCAGGGCGAGCGCGACCTCGCCACCGTCTCAAATCTGATCCTGTCCGAGATCGCTTCGCTCGTGAATGCCCAGCGCGGCGTGTTCTTCATGGTGGAGGACGATGGCGGAGAGCCGGTTCTGGATCTGATGGCGAGCTATGCCTTCACGGAGCGCAAGAACCTGTCGAACCGGTATCGCCTCCGTCAGGGTCTCGTGGGCCAATGCGCCTTCGAGAAAAAGCGCATCACCCTCACCAACGTGCCCGGCGACTACATCACCATCGGCTCGGCTCTCGGCGAGGCACCACCCCTCAACATCATCGTCCTGCCAGTCCTGTTCGAGCAGGAAGTTCGGGCAGTCATCGAGCTGGCGTCGTTCAACCGTTTCAGTGAGACCCATCAGTCCTTCCTTGACCAACTGACCGAATCCATCGGGATCGTGCTCAACACGATTGCCGCCAACATGCGGACCGAAGGTCTCCTCAAGCAGTCGCAGCTCCTGACCGGCGAATTGCAGAGCCGGCAAGAGGAGCTGAAGAAGACGAACGACCGCCTGGAACTGCAGGCGGCCTCCCTGCAGCAATCCGAGGATCTGCTGAAGAGCCAGCGCGAGCGCCTGCAGCAGACCAACGAGGAGCTGGAGGAGAAGGCGCGGCTGCTCGAAATCCAGAAGCGCGAGGTCGAGGGCAAGAACCGCGAGGTCTCCGTCGCCAAGACGGCGCTGGAGGAGAAGGCCGAGCAGCTGAGCCTGACCTCGCGCTACAAGTCACAGTTCCTGGCCAACATGAGCCACGAGCTGCGCACGCCGCTCAACAGCCTCCTGATCCTCTCGAAGCTTCTCTCCGAGAACCGCGACGGAAACCTCACGGACAAGCAGCGGGAGTTCGCCAAGACCATCAACGCAGCCGGGACCGACCTCCTGTCGCTCATCAACGACATCCTCGATCTCTCCAAGATCGAGTCCGGGACGGTGTCGCTCGAAGTCGGCGATGTCGCGCTGCAAGATCTCGTCGAGAACCTCGAAAGGACCTTCCGCCAGCTGGCCGAGGACCGCCACCTCGCCTTCGTGATCGATGTCGAGCCCGGCTTGCCGCGGTCGGTACGCACGGATTCCAAGCGCCTGCAGCAGGTTCTCCGGAACCTTCTCTCCAACGCTTTCAAGTTCACCGAGACGGGCAGCGTTTCGCTCAAGATCGGCTCGGCTGAGGGCTCGCCGCTGCGCGCCGGGAGCCAGTGGATGGCCCTCTCCGTAACCGATACCGGCATCGGCATCGCCGAGGATAAGCAGCGGATCATCTTCGAGGCGTTTCAGCAGGCCGACGGGACCACGAGCCGCAAGTATGGCGGCACCGGCCTCGGCCTCGCCATCAGCCGCGAGATCGCCCGCCTGCGGGCGGCGAGATCGGGTCGAGAGCC
>NZ_BACT01000147.1:0-8894 GCF_000333255.1 Methylobacterium sp. B1
ATAATCTGGATAGGCGCGACGCATCAGTATCATGGCAGAAGACAGTTCCGGCTCCGCCACACCGAGCGGCGTTCACGGGCGCATATCCACCGGCGTTCCCGGCCTCGACGAGGTCCTGTGCGGTGGCCTCACGCAGGATCGACTATACTTGCTCGAGGGCACACCGGGCACCGGCAAGACTACACTCTCACTCCAGTTCCTGCTCGACGGCGCCGCGCGCGGTGAGCGCGGCCTCTACGTCACACTATCCGAGAACAAAGATGAGCTGTGTGCTGCAGCCGCCTCGCACGGCTGGTCGCTCGACGGCATCGAGATCTACGAACTCGTCAACGAGTTCGGCCTCGATCCCGACAGCGAGCAGTCGATCCTGCACCCGTCGGAGATCGAGCTGGGCGAGACCGTCAGGGACGTCATTGCTCGCGTCGACGATTTGAAGCCAGCGCGGGTCGTCTTCGACAGCCTGTCCGAGCTGCGCCTGCTGGCCCAGAATCCGCTGCGCTATCGTCGTCAGATCCTGGCCCTCAAGCAATATTTCGCCCGTCGCAGCTGCACCGTTCTCATGCTCGACGACCGCACGTCGGAACCGGGTGACCAGCAACTTCACAGCATCGCCCACGGGGTAATCTCGCTGGAGCAGGCACCGCGCGAGTTCGGCTCGGAGCGCCGTCGGCTGCGCATCGTCAAGATGCGCGGCATCAAGTTCCGCGGCGGCTATCATGACTTCGCCCTCGACACCGGCGGTCTGACGGTCTTTCCCCGCCTCGTCGCCGCCGAGCACCACGCGACGTTCGATCCGACCGCCGCCTCGACCGGGTCCGCCGAGCTCGATCTGCTGCTCGGCGGCGGCTTGGTGCCCGGCACCAATACCCTGCTGATCGGCCCATCGGGAGTCGGGAAGACCACGACGGCGCTCGGGTGCATGCTGGCGGCCTTGGAGCGGGGTGAGTCGGCGACCTACTTCCTGTTCGACGAGGGGCTCGCCACCCTGCTCGCCCGTTCCGCGATGCTCAACATGAACCTGTCCCCGCACATAGAGGCGGGCCGGCTGACGATCACCCAAATTGACCCGGCGGAACTCGCTCCGGGTGAGTTCGCCACCCATGTTCGGCATGCGGTGGAGAAGCGCCGCTCCAGGTTCGTCGTCATCGACAGTCTGAACGCCTACCTGCACGCGATGCCGGGCGAGGAATTCCTCATCCTGCAGATGCACGAGCTTCTGAACTACTTGAATCAGCAGGGCATCACGACGCTGCTGGTTCTCGGACAGCACGGCATCATCGGTGATGTCCAGACCGACGTCGACCTCAGCTATCTCAGTGACGGCATCCTGCTGTTCCGGTTCTTCGAGGCGAAGGGAGAGGTCCGCACCGCCGTTTCTGTGGTGAAGAGCCGGGTGAATGCGCATGAGCGCACGATCCGTGAGTTGAAGCTCACGAGTCAGGGGCTGCGGGTCGGCTCGGCCCTGGACGACTTCCAAGGTGTGCTCACGGGGCTGCCCTCTTACCGAGGGAGAGTCGCGCTGTTGCCGGACGACGCTCCCCTCGGAAGCCAAGCGTGATGCCTCAGCCGCCGGATCACGAAGGGCGCGTCCTCGTCCTGGCGCCGCGCGGGCGTGACGCGGCGGTGATCGCGCAGGTGCTCGACCGCGTCGGCACGCCGACCGAGGTCTGTGCCGACGTGTCGGATTGCGTGACGGGCCTGAAGGCGGGGGCCGGAGCCGCTTTGGTCACCGAGGAGGTGCTCGCCGGGGCGGATACGGGAGCCTTATTCGCCTGGCTCGACGCGCAGCCCGCTTGGTCCGACTTCCCGTTCATCGTCCTGGCGACGCGGCAGACAGGCCGCCGGTCGGAATCCGCCGCCGGCATCCTCGCGCGGCTCGGAAACGTCGTCCTGCTGGAACGCCCGATCAATGCCGAGACCCTGATCAGTGCCGCCGAGTCGGCACTGCGGGCGCGCCGGCGCCAGTATCAGGTGCGCAGCCTCCTGGCCGGCCGTGAACGGACGCAGGAGCACCTGCGACTCCTCAACGAGGGTCTCGAACGGCGGGTCGCCGAGCGGACCCACGAGGTCGAGGCCGCCCGGGAGACCCTGGCCTTCGCCCTCGAAGCGGCCGGCATGGGCTCGTGGGACCTCGATCTCGCGAACGGAACCTCCCGTCATTCCCCGCGCTTCGATGCCATCTTCGGGTATTCCGACCCGTGTCCATCGTGGACCCGAGGCACGTTTCTCGCCCATGTCGTCGAGGAGGACCGTCCCGCCGTCGAGGAGGCGTTCTCGGCCATCCCGGAGACCGGCCGGATCGACCTGGAATGCCGCATCACGCGCCGGGACGGCGCCGGGCGCTGGGTCGCGGCGAAAGGGCAGGTCACATACGACGCGTCCGGCGTACCGACCCGCATCGCTGGGATCCTGGTGGATCGAACCGACCAGCGCATCACTGAGGACGCGCTGCGCCAGGCCCAGAAGATGGAAGCCATCGGTCAGCTGACCGGCGGCGTGGCCCACGACTTCAACAACCTCCTCACCGTCATCGTCGGCGGCCTCGACATGATGCTTCGCCGGCCCGAGCAGACCGACCGCGTGAAGCGGCTGGCAGAGGCGGCGATGAGCGCAGCCCGGCGCGGCGAGCAGCTCACGCAGCAGCTCCTGGCCTTCTCCCGCCGGCAGATGCTGCGGCCACAGACGCTCAACCCGAACCGCCTGCTGCTCGACTTCAGACCGCTGGCCGAACGGGCGGCCACGGGTGCCGTCGAGCTGGTGTTCAACCTCGACCCGGCGCTCGATCCGATCCGCATCGATCCGGCACAATTCGAGGCGGCGGTGCTGAACCTGATCGTGAACGCCCGCGACGCCATTGAGGGCCGCGACGGCCACGCCCGCATCGCGGTCGTGAGCCGCAACGTCCACCTTGGCACCGCGGCCGTCGCCGACCAGGGGGTGCCCCCGGGGCCCTACGTGGTCGTATCGGTCAGCGACACCGGCAGCGGCATTCCACCCGACGCGCTCCAGCGTGTATTCGAGCCGTTCTTCACCACCAAGGAGGTCGGCAAGGGAACGGGGCTCGGCCTGTCCCAGGTCTACGGCTTCACGCGCAGCGCCAAGGGCTTTGCCCAGATCGAGTCCGAGATCGGCTCGGGCACGACGGTCAACCTGTACTTTCCGCGTTCGACCGATCCGGCCGGCGATGAGACGGGCGCCGCTTCGGCGAGCTCGATCCCGTTGCGCCGCGCCGGCGAGGGCGAGACGGTTCTGTTGGTCGAGGACGACGAGCAGGTGCTCGGGATGGCTGTCGAGAGCCTGGAGGAGCTGCGCTACCGGGTTATCATCGCTCGAAACGCCGTCGAGGCTCTTGAGCACCTTCGCGGCGTGGAGCGGATCGACATTCTGTTTTCCGACGTCGTGATGCCGGGCGGGATGAACGGATCACAGCTGGCGGTCGAGGCACAGAAGCTTCGGCCAAGTGTCAAGGTCCTGCTCACATCAGGCTACGTCGCAAACCTCGACGAGGGTCAGGTCATCGGTCGAGGCGAGATGCCGGTCCTGAACAAGCCCTACCGCCGCGACGAGCTCGCCCGCTCGCTGCGCCTGGTCCTGGGGGGAGAGGGACGTTGACGCGACACCGAGGACGATCTGGCTTGTTAGAGTCTTCGCACAATGAAGAGCGCGAGGGAGATACACTCTGCGCCGGGAGTATAGTCATCAGACTCTGGGCCTGTCATGTTCGAGGTTCGGCGCGCGCATTCGACCGATCTCGCCGCGTTCAAAGCTCTGCTGTATTCTAACAACCGACTTGCTCGGGCCGACACCATCGCGCGTGTTCGCTGCTCCGGCGGGATCTACGGCGTGGATTACAGGATCGTTCATCCCGGCGGGCAGATCCGCCGGTTGCGCTCGCGCGGGCGCGTGCAGGTAGACGAGGAGGGCCAGCCGGTCCGGCACCGCGGCGTGGTCTTCGACATCGACGCGTACAAGCGCTCCGAAGAGGAGCAGAAGAGGGTCGAGGCGCAAGTGCGGACGCGCGAGGCGCGCCTGTACGCCATCCCCGACACGATGACTGAAGGCATGATCGTCATCGACGAACGCGGCATCATCCCTTCGTTCAACCCTGCTGCCGAGCGCATCTTCGGCGACCGGTCGGCCGAGATCGTGGGTCGGAAGATCAGTCTGGTGCTGCCGGAGCCGGATCGCGACCGATCCTATGCGGCCTGTCGTCATGGTGACGGGGCACGAAGATCCGTCGCGCGCGGTCGAGGCGATGAAGCTCGGGGCCTGCGACTTCAGCGAGAAACCGTTCGACGAGAGAGCCCTTATACGACTTTTGCGCGCCACCCTGGAACGCGGATGCGTGACCGAGACGGGGTCGAACACGCGGCGAGTGCACATCCGCCGGATCGCCGAAAGCGAGCGACACGTTCTGGACCACCTGGTCGGCTGGGACACCAGCCAGAATCGGTCGCGTGCTCGACTTCAGCCCGCCCCCCGTCGAAATTGACCGGGCGAACATCTTCACTAAAACGCAGGCGGCCCACCGACAGGAGCTGGTGCGTTGGTGGATGCTGAGCGGTCTCCGGTGAGTTTGATCCTCCGCAATTCGACGGAACCGCGGAAGTGGCAGCGTCATTTCCCGCTCTATGGTGCCAGTCGAGTTGGTAGGCGAACGGACCCTGTCTTGCAGGATAGCGTCATGCCGATCTTCATCGTGGACGACGATGCCGCCATTTTGAGTTCAGCACGGTTCATGCTGGAGGGCGAAGGTTACACGGTCGCCACGTTCGAGTCGGGCAGCAAGCTGATCGCCGCATTTCCGCAGGCGAAACCGTGCTGCATCGTGATCGACTACGTGCTGCCGGACATGACGGGGCTGGATGCCTACGAACGCGTGCGGTCTTCGGGCGGGACCGCTCCGGTGATCATCATCACAGGCCATCCGAGCGCCGCGATCCGCGAGAAGGTGCGGCAGGCTGGCTTGCCGCTGGTCGAAAAGGCCTTCGTCGAGGACCTGCTCGGCGCCATCGAAGCGATAGGTCCGCTGCATTGACCATGGGCTCTTGGTCGGAGGCTGGACGGCGTGCAGAATGTTATTCTGGCGCAAGGAGAAACCAGATATATTGGTGCCTGTTCGGATCAGGGACCGCAATGCGCGAGTGAATCCTTCCCGGACCTGATGGCCGAGCGCGGTATGGACTGCTTCATGAGCCGGTCGGGCGATGCGTGGGACCGCGCGACCAAGGAAGGCCGTTTCTCGTCGCTGACGATCGCGCGCACGGCCCCGAGGACCGACTGGACGCGGCACGAGGCGCCCGCGGATGTGTTCGATGACATCGAGCGCTTCTATAGCCCGACAAGGCGGCTCTCGACCTTGGGCTGTCTCGAACCTGTCGAATTCCAATACCATGCTTGATTTGCTTAAGATGGTATCTGTCGAACCGGCTACTGGCTAATTTGCGGACGGCGCTCAGGCTCGCCAAGTCATTGCGATTTGGTCAACGGACACACTCCATAGGCAGCCAAATCGGTCGGGTTGCTTCTGATCCCGGCGCGATTCTGCGGCGTCCTCACCGTATTCCAGCTGAAAAACTCGGCCGCGCCGATCCCCAATCCGCTTGCCGGCCCCAGGGCCACTGATATTTCGCCGACGTCGTCCTTACAGGCGGAACGCGATGCGGGCGCTACTTGAAGTAATTATGCCTCCGCTCCGTGAACACCGACGCAGATATTTTGCATCGCTTTCCCATGTTGCCGCGTTCTATTCACAGGCGAACCGGTATTCCGGTACGATTTCTGACATGAAGGAGGCGCGAATGCTGCGCGGTGGAATGCTGTGGTTGCTGGGGATCCCGCTGCCAATTATCCTGCTGTTGTGGTTCTTCGGCGTGTTCCACTGAGCGCCGGTGGGCCAGCATCATGCCCTACACAGTCGAGATCACAACGCTCGCGGCGCAGGTCGACGGCGAGGAACGGCCAGCAAGGCTGTACCAGTTGCCCGACCCCTTCAGCACGCTGGCCGAAGCCAAGGAAGCCGCTGTCACCCACATAGCGGGGCTCGGGCTCGATCCGGCCTGTGTCCTCTACAACGTGTTCGACCGCGAGGGCTTCACGGTGGCATCCAATGCTGAACAGATGGCAGGGTCCGAGTGACGCCAAAGCTGCTGGCCATCACCGCTATGCCGGTGAGGAGCTGGGCCTATCAGAAGTAAGCGTTTGGAGACGCGTCTTCCTGAGCAAAACCCGCTGGACGGCGCGTAAACGCCTTTTCGCTCATGGCCGACGACGCGTGCGCCGACGACGGGGTGCTGGAGACGGTGCAGCGGGCCTGGACGCGCCAGGATGACGTCACGCCAAGCTCGAACCTGGAGGCGCGGCTCTGCACCATCAGCCACAATCCGTTTCATGCCGCGTGCCGCGAGCGCAGGCGCGTGATCGGAAATGTGGACGGCTCCGTTACGACTCAGCGCGCCGCGCCCGCGGCCCACGAGCACCGCTCCGATCTGCCGACCGTCCGGTCGCCCATCGGTCAGCTGCCTGAGATGTGGCGCGGGGGTCTGCTGCTCGTGAGCGCGCGAGACTTAACCTATGAGGCGGCCGCCGAAGTGATGGGCTGTCAAACCGGTCCTGTGAAAAGCCGGGCGCGCCGCGCCCGGGCCTGGCGCGTTGCGAATCCTGCCAGCGAGGAGCACCTCAACTTGCGCGGGCATCCATGCTGACCTGTCCGGAGGCACCGAACCGGCCTGACACGGCCATGCCAGTGTGAGCGTATTCGTTTCTGTCAGATCTGCTCCGAAACTAGTTTTACACAGGACGAGGCTCGCGATTCAGCTTCATCCCGCGCTCCAAACGTTTGAGCAACCCTCTGGGCTGAACTCAATTGCCGTGCCACTTCGATGGTGGTCACTCGTAGTCGCTGACGATTCGGATGGCTGACATGCTTAGCCATGCGCATCTACCCTGAGGTTGTTTCCGCATGACGCCGACTACGTCGCAGTTGGAGCCGAAGCTCCTCCTGAAGAGCCTCCGCGCCTTTCGGAAAGGTGACTTCTCGATCCGGCTGCCGCTGGATCTCACGGGCATCGATGGCGAGATCGCGGACGCGTTCAACGACATTCTCGAACTCAATCAGGGTCTCGCCCGGGAACTCGACCGGGTTGCGCGTGCCGTGGGCAAGGACGGGCGCATCGGCGAGCGTGGCAAGCTTCCGGCCGCGACCGGCGGATGGAACGACTGTGTCGACTCGGTCAACACGATGATCGGAGATCTCGTTCAACCGACCACCGAAGTGGCCCGCGTCATCGGGGCGGTCGCGAAAGGCGACCTCGGTCAGACCATGCAGATCGAGATCGAGGGCCGCCCGTTGAGGGGCGAGTTCCTCCGCATCGGCAAAGTGGTCAACACGATGGTCGACCAGCTGAACTCCTTCGCTTCGGAGGTGACCCGCGTGGCCCGGGAGGTTGGCTCGGAGGGCAAGCTCGGCGGACAGGCCAAGGTCAAGGGCGTCGGCGGAACCTGGAAGGATCTCACCGACAACGTGAACCTGATGGCGGCCAATCTGACAGGCCAAGTCCGCAATATCGCGGAGGTCACCACTGCCGTGGCCAATGGCGATCTGTCCAAGAAGATCACTGTCGATGTGAAGGGTGAGATCCTGGACCTGAAATCGACCATCAACACAATGGTCGATCAGCTCAATTCCTTCGCCTCGGAGGTCACGCGCGTTGCCAAGGAGGTGGGCTCGGAAGGCAAGCTTGGAGGCCAAGCCCAGGTCAAGGGCGTCGGTGGCGTCTGGAAGGATTTGACCGACAACGTCAACATGATGGCCGAGAATCTGACGGGCCAAGTGCGTAACATCGCCGAGGTCACGACCGCGGTCGCGCGCGGCGACCTCTCCAAGAAGATCACCGTCGACGTCAAAGGCGAGATCCTGGCGCTGAAGCTGACCATCAACACGATGGTGGACCAGCTCAACTCCTTCGCCTCCGAGGTGACGCGTGTCGCCCGCGAGGTCGGCACGGAGGGCAAGCTCGGCGGTCAGGCCCAGGTGGAAGGCGTCGGTGGGACCTGGAAGGACCTCACCGACAACGTGAACATGATGGCGGCCAACCTCACCGGCCAGGTGCGCAACATCGCCGACGTCACGACTGCGGTGGCCAATGGCGACCTGTCCAAGAAGATCACCGTGGACGTGCGCGGTGAGATCCTAGAGCTGAAGAACACCATCAACACGATGGTGGATCAGCTTAATTCCTTCGCCTCAGAGGTGACCCGCGTCGCGCGCGAGGTCGGATCGGAGGGGAAGCTCGGCGGGCAGGCCCAAGTTCCTGGGGTCGCCGGCACCTGGGCCGATCTCACCGACAACGTGAACCTGATGGCCGCCAACCTCACCGGCCAGGTGCGCAACATCGCCGACGTGACCACCGCGGTGGCCAACGGCGACCTGTCGAAGAAGATCACCGTGGACGTGCGCGGCGAAATTCTGGAATTGAAGAACACCATCAACACGATGGTGGATCAGCTCAATTCCTTCGCCTCGGAGGTGACCCGCGTCGCCAAGGAAGTCGGCTCGGAGGGGAAGCTCGGCGGGCAGGCCCGCGTCGAAGGCGTGGCAGGAACCTGGGCCGATCTCACCGACAACGTCAACCTGATGGCCGCCAACCTGACCGGTCAGGTGCGCAACATCGCCGACGTGACCACCGCGGTGGCCAATGGCGACCTGTCCAAGAAGATCACCGTCGACGTGAAGGGTGAGATCCTGGAGCTGAAATCGACCATCAACACGATGGTGGACCAACTCAACTCCTTCGCCTCGAAGGTGACCCGCGTCGCCCGCGAAGTCGGCACGGAAGGCAAGCTCGGCGGGCNAGCGCAGGTCAAGGGGCGTCGCGGCGTGTGAAAAGCCTGAC
>NZ_BACT01000146.1:0-806 GCF_000333255.1 Methylobacterium sp. B1
CAGGTCGGGCGGCATGTGCAGCACCTTGGCGATGATCCAGGCCGCCAGCGGCATGACCAGATAGTGCAGGATGATGCCGGCGGCCACCGGCGCGGGGCGCTTGATGATGCGCTTGAAGTCGTCCACCGTAAGGGTCACGCCCATGGTCAGCATGATCAGCGTGAGCAACTGGGTGATGTACTTGCCGATGGGCGTGAAGGTCGGCGGCGAGAAGTAGGCGGCGGCGGAAAGCAGCAGCGCCCACACGGGGAAGAGGCGGGTGATGATGGCTAGCATGGCGATGGATGAATGATGGATGAAGTCCCGGCACTGCACGTACTCGATGCACTCGATGGCAAGCGAGGCTGGGTGGCGCGTTTTATTGTCATGGAATGCGCGGATCACGCGAAGGGGCGCAGAGGTCTTCACTCGCCAGATAAAGCGGTAGCCTCTTGTCGACCAGGCGCCTGGTGGGCGCAAGGGCGTGATTCTACCCCTGCGGGCGCTTTCCTGCCGCGTTCCTGCCACTCTCCGACCACTTTCCCGGTTGCCGGGAGAGGGTGGGAACCTGGTCCAGGCCGGGCCGCACCGGCGCGAAAAAAACGCCGCTGGATCAGTGCGATTCCAGCGGCGTCTTCATGTGCACATCGCTCAAGCGCTCAACGCGTAACCGGCTTGTAACGGATACGCTTGGGCTTGGCGGCTTCTTCACCGAGGCGCTTCTTCTTGTCGGCTTCGTATTCCTGATAGTTGCCGTCGAAGAAGGTGACCTGCGAATCGCCTTCGAAGGCGATGATGTGGGTGGCGATACGGTCCAGGAACCAGCG
>NZ_BACT01000145.1:0-3103 GCF_000333255.1 Methylobacterium sp. B1
GCGGGCGTCACCTCGGGATTCGCGCAAGCGCCGGTGGCGCCCCGGCCGATGCTCGCCGCAGGTTTCGGCATGGCCCCGACGACGGCCCGCGCCCGCGGCAGGCGGGCGCGGAGATCCGCGATGGTCTTGCCCGCCAGGATCGAGACGAGGAGCGTGTCGCGGCCGATCAGCCGGTCGAGCCCNGGGGCGGCCGTCTCCAGACCCTGCGGCTTGATGCCGAGGACCAGAACGGCGCCGGGCTCGGGGGCCGGGGGGTTCAGGGCGATGCCCCGTTCGGTGCAGAGGTCCACGATCGCGCCGGACGGCACGGGGTCGATGATCGTCGTCCGGCGCGGGTCGAGGCCAGCATCCAGCCAGCCCGCCAGCATCGCGCCGCCCATCTTGCCGGCCCCGGCCAGGACCAGCGAGGCGGGCATCGGCATCGGGCCGGTCACGCCTCGCCTTCGGTCTCGAACAGGACAGCGTCCAGCGCTTCGCGGGCGCTCTTGCCGGCCCAGAGCACGAACTGGAACGCCTGGAAGTAGCGTTCGCAGGCGTCCACCGCGGTCTTCATCATGGTGGCGCATTGCGGGTGGGTCGGCACCGCGCCCCCCGTCAGCAGCAGGGCGTGCCGGAACATCACGACATTGTCGGTGGTCCAAAGGTCGAAATGGCCGACCCACAGTTGTTCATTGATCATCGCGATCAGGCGCATCACCTCGGTGCGCTGCCGCTCCTGCACCTTGAGGTCGAAGGCGCAGGCGACGTGAAGCGCCTCGACATCCTCGATCCACGTGAAGGCCACGTTGTAGTCGGTCCACCGGCCGGGGCTCGTGACCGACATCTCGTCGGTCTCGGCCCGGTCGAAGATCCAATCGCGCAGGGAGGCCAGCCGCTCGACGACGTCGAGCGGATGCTCGTTCCGGTCCGGGTCGTGGAAGTCGACGTTGAGAAGCGGCATGACGATCCAAAAGGACGGCCCGGACGAGATCCGGCCCGACGTGACGGTGACGCGAAACCGGAGCGTGAGAACACTCCGAGAACTGGAACGATCGGCAGATCTAGGCCGGTGGTGATGCGATCGACTGTCGAAGCTCTGCGGACATCGCCCTGCAGCCCCCGAATCACCCTATGCCCGACTATAGACCGGCCGTGACTCGCGACACAAAGTGCAGGTCACAATCGGTGAACAGGAAACCGGATCGTCGCCGCGGCTTCCTGTGTAAAAGCCGGGGGCGTTGCCGCGGAGACTCAGACGGCCTCGCTCAGGCCAGCGGCGCCCGCTCCGGCGGCGCCGGATTTCGCCTCCAGGGCCGCAATGCGGGCCGACAGGGCCTCGTTCTGCGCCTGCAGCTGAGTCACGAGGTCGCGGAGCACGTCGAGCTCCTCGCGCGAGGCGATGTCGAGGTCGCGGATGACGCGTTCGAGCTGCGCCCGGGCCACGGTCTCCGCCTCGCGGCGGACGCCCTGCGCGGCGCCGGCCGCGTCGGTCATCAGGCGGGCGAGGTCGTCGAACAGTCGATTGGAGGGGGGCATCGAGGTCTCCCGGATCGGCCGGCTGCCGCGGCGGCCGCCTGACGGCGCGATTCGAGAGGACGAGATAGGAATCTTCGCGATGGGGAGCAACGCCCGGTCGGTCCGGGACGGCGAGGCGGAGGCGCGAGGCCCCCGCTTCGCCGGCTGATCACATGTGGCGCATCATGCGGCGATGCATGCGGTGATGCATCATGCGGCGCTCCATCCGGCGGTGCATCATGCGGCGCTCCATCCGGCGGTGCATCATGCGGTGTTCCATCGGGGTCATGCGGACATGGGTCACGGCGTCGGGCGCCGTGACGGCGCCGGGCATCGCCGGAGCCGCCGAGGCCGGCTGGACGAGAGCGGCGCCGCCCAGGGAGGCCAGCACGGCAAAGGCGAAGGTCAGTTTCCTCACGAGGAGACTCCAATTTTCTGGTGGCCGGGTCGGGTGCCCGGTTCCTCCTCCCGGACGGGAGGTGCGGAGAGTCGTCTCGTGCCGCGGGGCGGCACGGCGGGTCTGCGAGGACCCGCCGCCATCAACTGCCAAGTCAGAGATTCGTTTCCTCGAAGGCCTTCACCCATTCGGCACAGATTCCCGAGCGCACGATGTCGTTGCGGGTGAACTCCACCACCGGGATCGGCATCATCCGGCTCTTGACCATGTGCATGACGGTGCGCAGGCCGGAGGTCTCGCGCAGGTCGGTCTGCGACACATCGCCGTTGATGATGACCTGACAATCGTCTCCGATCCGGGTCAGGAACATCTTGATCTCGTTGATCGTGGTGTTCTGGGCCTCGTCGAGGATCACGAGGCAGTTCTTGAAGGTCCGCCCGCGCATCACCTCGAAGGGGACGATCTCGATGTCGCCGGTCTTGAGGGCGATCTCGAAGGCGGCGGCGCCCATGCGCTCCTTCATGGCCTCGGTCAGCGGGGCGACCCAGGGGGCGATCTTCTCTTCCAGCGTGCCGGGGAAGTAGCCGAGGGACCGGCCCGAGGGCACGTTCGGGCGGGTGATGACGACCTTGGCGATCCGGCGCTGGCGGAGCTGGTCCGCCGCGCGGGTGCCGGCGATGAAGGTCTTTCCGGTGCCGGCCGGCCCCAGGACGATGACCTGCGGGGAGCGGGCGAGGGCGTCGAGATACTCGGCCTGGCGTTCGGTGAGCGGCTGGATGGGGGCGAGGTTGCGTTCTTCGTCGAAGCGTGTGCGGTGAATGCGGGACGTGCGGTCTTCAACCAGTTCAAGTCGTGCGCGGCGTCTCTTCATGGATGTACACTCCAACGGGACTAGCCAACCTGGATCTGTATCTGAACTGCCGTTTACCTGCGTGCTCCCGGTTCTATTCGTTTGCGAAACTTAATACCGGCCCCAGGCCGAAGGTTCCGCCCCGCGCTCGTCCGCCTGTGGAGAGCGTCACGACGATCCGTGCGCGGCCGAATACACGATGCAACTGGCGCACCAGTGCGATTCGCATCCGACGAATGCGCGCCGGGTGTGACCAAGGGGTGACGGTGGACGAGGGGGCTTCGAAAAAGCCGCGCGGCTGGCGCGGATGCATCAGGTTCGGGACGGGGGAGACGCGATGACGCGGCATCCGGCACGATCAC
>NZ_BACT01000144.1:0-15683 GCF_000333255.1 Methylobacterium sp. B1
GGACCTGTTCAGTACTGGATTAAGATCTTCGCGATCGCCTTCGCCATGGGCGTCGTGTCGGGGCTGGTGATGTCCTACCAGTTCGGCACGAACTGGTCGGTCTTCTCCGACAAGACCGGCCCGGTGCTGGGCCCGATGATGGCCTACGAGGTGCTGTCGGCCTTCTTCCTGGAGGCGGGCTTCCTCGGCGTGATGCTCTTCGGCATGACGAAGGTCGGGCCGCGGCTGCACTTCGCCGCGACGCTGATGGTGGCGTTCGGGACCTTCTTCTCGGCCTTCTGGATCCTGTCGGTGAATTCCTGGATGCAGACGCCGGCGGGTTACGGCACGAACGCGGACGGCCAGTTCGTGCCGCTCGACTGGTGGGCGATCGTGTTCAACCCGTCCTTCCCGTTCCGTCTCGTTCACATGGTGCTGGCCGCCTATCTCACCACCGCCCTGGTGGTCGGCGCGGTCGGCGCGTGGCACCTCCTGCGCGACCGGTCCAATCCGGCTGCCCGGACGATGTTCTCGATGGCGATGTGGATGGCCGCGCTGGTGGCGCCGGTCCAGATCCTCGCCGGCGACGCGCACGGCCTGAACACGCTGGAGCACCAGCCCGCCAAGGTCATGGCCATGGAGGGGCACTACCAGAGCCACCCGGACGGCGCGCCGCTGATCCTGTTCGGCCTGCCCGACCAGGAGACCGGCACCGTCCGCTACGCGGTCGAGATTCCGAAGCTGTCCTCGCTGGTGCTGAAGCACGATCCGAACGCGCCCCTGAAGGGGCTCGACAGCCTGCCGCGGGCGGAATGGCCGCCGGTGCCGATCGTGTTCTGGTCGTTCCGCATCATGGTCGGTCTCGGGATGCTGATGCTGCTGCTCGGCGCCCTGAGCCTCCTCGCCCGCTGGCGCGGGACGCTCTACGCGTGGCCGCCGCTGCACCGCTTCGCGGTGGCGATGGGCCCGGCCGGCTTCGTGGCGGTGCTGGCCGGCTGGATCACCACCGAGGTCGGGCGCCAGCCCTACACGGTCTACGGCCTGCTGCGCACGGCGCAGTCCGCCTCGCCGCTCCACGCGCCCGCGGTGGCGGCCTCGCTCACCGCCTTCGTGGTGATCTACTTCGCGGTCTTTGCCATGGGCACCGCCTACATCCTCCGCCTGATGGCCAAGCCCCCGCATGCCGGCGAGCGCGGCATCGAGCCCGGCGTGCCGATCCGGACGGCGGGCCTCACCCCCGCCCCGGCGATCGATCCCGACCGCCATCTCCAGCCGGCCGAGTGAGGAACCCATGGCCTACAGCTTCGACCTCACGGTGGTCTGGGCGTTCGTGATCGCCTTCGCGGTCTTCGCCTACATCGTCATGGACGGCTTCGATCTCGGCATCGGCCTCCTGTTCCCCCTCCTGCGGCCCGGCGCGGAGCGGGACACCGCGATGAACTCGGTCGCCCCGGTCTGGGACGGCAACGAGACCTGGCTCGTGCTGGGGGGCGGCGGCCTGTTCGCCGTCTTCCCCCTGGCCTACGCGGTGATCCTGCCGGCGCTCTACGCGCCGATCATCGCGATGCTGCTCGGCCTGATCTTCCGCGGCGTCGCCTTCGAGTTCCGCTGGCGCGATCCCCGCCACCGCGCCGCCTGGGACGTGGCCTTCGCGGGCGGCTCGCTGGTGGCGACCCTGGCCCAGGGCATCACGCTGGGCGCCCTCCTGCAGGGCATCACCGTCGAGGGGCGGGCCTATGCCGGCGGCTGGTGGGACTGGCTCACGCCCTTCAGCATCCTCGTCGGCGCGAGCTTGGTCGTCGCCTACGCACTGCTCGGGGCGACGTGGCTGGTGATGCGCACCGAGGGCCAGCTCCAGGCGCAGGCCCGGCGCTATGCCCTGGGCCTCACCGTGGCGACGGTCGCGGCCATCGCCCTCGTCAGTGCCGTGACGCCGTTCCTCCAGGGCCGCTACGCCGAGCGCTGGCTGGCGATGCCGAACGTGCTCGTCACCGCGCAGGTGCCGCTGCTCGTGGCGCTCGCCGCGTACGCCCTGTGGCGGGCCCTGCGCAGCGGCGCCGAGCGGGCGCCTTTCCTGATTGCGCTGGGCCTGTTCGCCCTGACCTTCCTGGGGCTGGGCATCAGCATCTTCCCCGACGTCGTGCCGGGCCGGATCACGATCTGGCAGGCGGCCGCTCCCGAGGCGAGCCAGGTCTTTCTCCTCGCCGGCGCCTCGGTTTTGATCCCGATCATCCTATCCTACACCGCGTACGCGTACTGGGTTTTCCGCGGCAAGGTCGACGCGCACGGATATCACTGATGGCACCCGCATCGGCACAACCCCTCTGGAAGCGCCTCGCTTGGTTCGCGGTGCTCTGGGCCTCGAGCGTCGTCGGCCTCGCCTTCGTGGCGACGCTCCTCCGGTTCTGGCTCAAGTCCTGATAAGCCGGGGGCGACCCCGTACCTTCCCCGCGTCGGACCCTCGCCGTGCAACTGCCTCCCCTCGTCCAGACCTTCGTGCTGCACTTCGGCGAGATGGGCTCGCGCTGGGGCATCAACCGGACCGTGGGGCAGATCTACGCCCTGCTGTTCGTGGCCGAGCGGCCGTTCAACGCCGACGAGATCGTGGAACGGCTCGGCGTGTCGCGCTCCAACGTCAGCATGGGCCTGAAGGAACTGCAGGCCTGGAATCTCGTGCGCCTCCAGCACCGGCCGGGCGACCGGCGCGACTACTTCACGACGCCCGAGGACATCTGGCAGATCGTCCGGACGCTGGTCGAGGAGCGCAAGAAGCGGGAAGTCGATCCGACGCTGACCCTCCTGCGCGAGCTCCTGATGCAGGACGCCGCCACCGAGGAGGAGCGGCACGCCCAGGAGCGTCTCAAGGAGATGCATGACCTCTTCGAGCTGTTCGCGGGCTGGTACGCCGACGTGCGCCGCCTCGAAACAGAGCGCCTCGTCCAGCTCCTCACCCTCGGCGCAAAGGTCCAGAAGGTGCTCGAGATGAAGGATCGCCTGACCCGTCTGCCGGGGCGGATCGGCGGTCTGGCATCCAAGCCGGACTGAGTCGGCCGGATGCGCCGGGGCGCACGGCTTTGTCAGGTCCGATCAGGCCCGGGCGAGAGCACGCCGGTAGAGGGCGATGAGGGAAGTGCCGACATGCTCGATATGGCCGCGCAGGCAGGCCGCGGCCTCCTCAAACCTGCGCGCCTCGCACAGGTCGAGGATCTGCGCATGTTCGCTGAGGGCGCGGGTCGCGTCGTTGGAGGTCGAGATCTGCAGCCGCGTCGGCCGTTCGCAATCCTGCAGCAGTCCGGACACGATCGTCAGCGACCGCGGGCGATTGGCGTGGCGGAGCAGGTCGAGATGGAAACGGCTGTTCAGGTCGCCCCATCGGAGGACCTCGCCCGTCTCCAGCGCCGCGCCGTACTCCTGCGCGAGCGCGTCGAGATCCCGGATCTCGTCGTGCGACAGATGAGGGGCCGATAGCAGCAGCAATTGCGGCTCCAGCTGGACGCGCAGCTGGAAGATGTCCTCGACCTCTTGCAGCGACAGACCCGTCACGACCGCACCCCGATGCGGCATGATCTTCACGAGATTACTGGCTTCCAGCTGGAGCAAAGCTTCGCGGATCGGGATCCGGCTGATCCCGAATTCCTCAGCCAGGGCATCCTGGCGAAGCTGCACCCCGGGCGGCAGGTCTCCGTTCAGGATTTGCTGACGCAACGAGTCCGCGACGGCCGCGGACACGGTCTTGTGCCGCAGCCGATCTGGCGCGGGTCGGCCGGGGACCGCAGGGGACATCAACGCCTCGCCGAATGTATACATTTATGCAGGACACCGTCATGCCGCGGAAACGCTCGCATGTCCAATGCCAGATTGTCCTGAGCGAACTTGAGGTTGCAAATTTGCGGGCCCCTGCGGTTTGGTTGTACGTCTCGGCCCCCGCCCGCGAGGTCATTCCGCCGGCAGGGACATCATGCGACTCGCCTGCTGATCGCCGATAACGCACGCAGACGTGGACGGCACTGATCCAGATTGCGAAAACCAGGACCGAAACCGGGTGGGGTACGGCCCCGTCGCGCGGCCTATCGTTCTGGCGGATCGCGCCGGTGGTGCGGATCGGCCCAAGGCGACTGGGCGAGGGTCTGCCCCAGGTATGCGATCAGCGCCGTCACCCGCGCGGGCCTCGGATCGCCGGGGGGCATGACGAGATGCAGCGCGATCGGGGGCGGCGACCAAGCGGGCAGGACCCGTTCGAGGCGCCCGGCCTCGAGGTCCTCCCAGATCATGAAGTCCGGTTGCAGGGCGAGGCCGAGACCGGCCCGAAGCGCCGGTGTCAGGGCCTCGGCATTGTTCGCCCGAAGCTGGCCCGCGGGCACCACGACGGCCTCGGTCCCGGCTCCGTCCACGAATCGCCAGCGATCGGGCGTCGGCAGGTAGGCGTAGCCGAGGCAGGTGTGATGGACGAGATCGTCCGGATGTTCGGGCCTGCCGTGCCGGTCGAGATAGGCGGGCGTGGCCACCAGCGAGCGGCGGATCCCGCAGAGCCGGCGCGCCCGCAGCGATGAGTCGGGCAGGGCGGCGATGCGCAGCCCGGCATCGAATCCGCCCCCGACCAAGTCGACGACCGCGTCGGACAGGTGCAGGTCGACCGAAACGGATGGGTATTGCTGCAGGAAGGCCGGCAGAATCGGCGCCACGTGCATCACCCCGAAGGTCATCGGCGCGGCGAGGCGCACGAGGCCCCGCGGCTCTGTGGCGCTCGCCGTCGCGAGGGCCTCGGCGGCCTCACCTTCGGCCAGGATGCGTGCGGCGCTGTCCTTGGCGCCTTGCCCAGCCGCCGTGAGGGCGAGTTTCCGGGACGTGCGGTTGAACAGACGGGCACCGATCCGGACCTCGAGCCGGCTCACCGCCTTCGAGACCGTGGCCTTCGACAGGCCGAGCTCCGTGGCAGCCCGACCGAAGGAGCCGGTCTCCACCACCTTGGCGAACACCGCCCAGGCCTCGAAATCAGGCAATCGCATCGGTCATTTCCAGAAACGATAGGTTTCCATCGTTTCTATTTTCGCGAGACATGGCAAGGGGCACATTCCCGTCATCGAGACACGCCGCCCTCCGCGGTGGCCTGTCGGGAGACATCGCCATGGTTCAGACCGGCCTCCATCATGTCACGGCCTTCTCCGGCCCGGCCCTCCGCAACCTCGACTTCCACACCCGCGTCCTCGGGCTGCGTCTGGTGAAGAAGACCGTCAACTTCGACGATCCGGGCACCTATCACCTGTATTACGGCGATGCGGCCGGGCGCCCGGGCACGATCCTGACCTTCTTCCCCATCGAGCACGCCGCGCCGGGCCGCGTCGGGATCGGCGAGACCCAGGAGACCGCCTTCCGGGTTCCCCGCGCCTCCATCGGCTGGTGGACCCATCGCTTCATCGAGAAGGGCGTCGCCCACGAACCGCTCGTTCAGGTCTTCGGCGCGCCGACCCTGCGATTCCGCGATCCGGACGGCATGATGCTCGCCCTGGTGGGTGTCGATGTCGGCGATGCGGAGGGATGGGCGTCGAGCGAGGTACCGGCCGAGCATGCGATCCGCGGCCTCCACGGGGTGACGCTGCTCCTCGACAGGGCCGAGCCCACGGCCGCGATCCTCACGGAGGTGCTCGGCCTGCAGGAGGTCGGCCGCGAGGGCAGCCTGATCCGCTTCGCGGGCAGCGCCGAACTCGGCGGGCTCGTCACCCTGCGGGCGGTGGGCGGCTTCCTCCCCGGACGGCCGGGGGCGGGCTCGGTCCACCACATCGCATTCCGGGCGGCGGACGACGCCGCGCAGGCTGCGATGGGGCAGGCGCTCGCGGCGCGGGGCCTGCACGTCACGGAGCAGCGCGACCGGCAGTACTTCCGCTCGGTCTACTTCCGCGAGCCCGGCGGCGTGCTGTTCGAGATCGCCACGGACGCGCCCGGCTTCGCGGTGGACGAGCCGATCGAGGCCCTCGGCCAGGCGCTCAAGCTCCCCGCCGGCCTGGAGCCGCACCGGGCCGAGATCGAGGCCGTCCTGCCCAAGGTCGCCTGAGCCGCGACACCATCATGCCCGCCCCGCATCCGTGCGGGGCGGGACCGCGCCCCATCAGCCGTGAGGCCATCATGACCCAGGATACCACCGGCTTCATCCACCGCTTCGAGCCCGGTCCCGACACCGCGCGTCCCCTGCTGCTCCTGCACGGGACCGGCGGCGACGAGAACGACCTCCTGCCCCTCGGCCGCATGGTCGCGCCGGAGGCCGCCCTGCTCGCGCCGCGCGGCGGCGTCAGCGAGAACGGCATGCCGCGCTTCTTCCGGCGCCTGGCCGAAGGCGTCTTCGACGAGGCGGATCTCCGTCGGCGCACCGGCGACCTCGCCGCCTTCGTGGCGGCGTCCCGGGAACGGTACGGCCTCGGGGCCCCCCTGGCTTTGGGATTCTCGAACGGCGCCAACATCGCCGCCTCGCTGCTGATGCTCCGGCCGGAGACCCTGATGGGTGCCGTGCTGATCCGCCCGATGGTGCCGTTCGCCGAGCCCCCGGCCGCGGACCTCGCGGGCCGGCCGGTCCTGATCCTCTCCGGGGCGATGGACCCGATCGTACCCGTCGAGAATGCAAGGCGCCTCGCGCAGCAGCTTTCCGCCTCCGGGGCGCGCGTGGAGCATAGGATCCTGCCGGCCGGACACGGCCTGTCGCAGGCCGATGTCAGTCAGGCCCTCGCATGGCTTCGCAGCCTCCCACGCCCCGAAGCGGCCTGATTCCGCAACTGACGACAGGATGGAGCGATTGACGATGTCCCCGATTTCCTCTCCCGGCGCGACCGCCCTGCTGCCGGTGGCCGGCCGGGTCCTGATGAGCGCGATCTTTCTCGTGAGCGGCGCCGGCAAGCTCGCCGCCCCCGCCGCGACGCTCGCCACCATCGAGGCCGCCCATCTGCCGCTGCCGCCTCTCGCCTACGCGGCGGCGACAAGCGTGGAGGTCGTCGGCGGGCTGCTGCTCATCGCCGGCTACCGCACCCGGCTCGTCGCCCTGATCCTCGCGCTCTTCGCGGTCGCCACCGCGGTGACCTTCCACGCGGCCCTCGGCGACCAGAACCAGATGTTCCACTTCCTGAAGAACCTCGCCATGGCCGGCGGCTTGCTCCAGGTCGCGGCCTTCGGGGCCGGTCCGTTCAGCCTCGACGCGCGGCAGGGCCGGGCCTGACCCGTCCTTCGACTGTTGCGACTATCGGGAGACCACCATGCCCTACTTCACCACGCAGGACGGTACGCAGATCTACTTCAAGGATTGGGGCACCGGGCAGCCGGTGGTCTTCAGCCACGGCTGGCCGCTCAACGGCGACGCCTGGGAGGACCAGATGCTGTTCCTCGGGCAGCACGGGTTCCGGGTCATCGCCCATGACCGCCGGGGGCACGGTCGCTCCGAGCAGCCCTGGTCCGGCAACGACATGGACACCTATGCGGACGATCTCGCCGGGCTGATCGCCCATCTCGACCTGCGCGACGCGGTGCTGGTCGGCCACTCCACCGGTGGCGGCGAGGTCGCCCGCACCATCGGGCGGCACGGCACGGCGCGCATCGCCAAGGCGGTGCTGGTCGGGGCCGTGACGCCCCAGATGGTCCGGACCCCCGCGAATCCGGGCGGCCAGCCCAGGGAGGTGTTCGACGGCATCCGCGACTCGGTCCTCCGCGACCGGTCCCAGTTCTTCAAGGACCTGAGCGGCCCGTTCTACGGCGCCAACCGACCGGGCGCCGCTGTCAGCGACGGTCTGCGGGACACGTTCTGGATGCAGGGCATGATGGCCGGCCTGCGGAACGTGCACGCCTGCGTGGCGGCCTTCTCGGAGACCGACTTCACCGCGGACCTGAAGCGCATCGACGTGCCGACCCTGTTCGTGCACGGCGACGACGACCAGATCGTGCCGATCGACGCCGCGGCGCGCGCCGCCGTCAAGCTCGTGCCGAACGCCGTGCTGAAGGAGTATCCGGGCGCCCCGCACGGGCTGGCCGCCACCCACAAGGACCGGCTCAGCGCAGACCTGCTCGCCTTCATCCAAGGTTGAGGAGACCGGCGGCCTTTCCCGCGCGGGTCCGGGCTCCTAAAGCCTGCGACGGGCCGCACGCCGCGGTCCGTCAGACCCGAACCTCCGCACGGATCCTCGCATGCCGACCTCCGACGCACCCCTCGCCCTCGGGATCATCGGCGCGGGCATCATGGGCGAGCGCCTGCTCGGTGCGATCCACGGGGCGGCTGATTCGCCCGTGCGGGTCGCGGCGATCTGGGATCCGGCCCCGGAGGCCCTGGCCCGGATCGGCGCGGCCTTCCCGGCGGTGCCGCGCGTAGCCGACGCCGCCGCGGTCGTGGCGGCGAGCGACTGCGTCTACGTCGCCTCGCCGCCCGCCTCGCATCTCGACTATGCCCGTGCCGCCCTGGCCGCCGGCCGGAGCGTCTTCTGCGAGAAGCCGCTTGCCATCGATCTGGCCGATGCCCGCGCCTTCGTGGCGGACACCACGGGTGCCGGCGCGGTCAATTTCCCGTTCGCCTCGTCGCCGGGCGTGGCGACGATCGAGCGCTGGATCGAAGCGGGCGCGGTCGGCACGCCCCGGGCGCTCACCATCGCGGTGGCATTCGCTCGCTGGCCGCGCCCCTGGCAGGCCGACGCCGCGCACTGGCTCGACGCCCGGGCGGAGGGCGGCTTCACCCGCGAGGTGGTCTCGCATTTCCTGTTCCTGGCCCGCCGCCAGCTCGGCCCGCTCCAGGGTCTCGCCGGACGGATCGCCTTCCCGGAGCCGGGCCGGTCCGAGCGCGCGATCGACGTGACGCTCAGCGCGGGTGGGATTCCCGTCACCCTGACCGGCCGGGTCGGGGGCGTCGAGGCCGACGACCACAACACGTGGACGCTGGAGGGCGACGCGGGCGCCGTCCGGCTGCGCGACTGGGCCATCGCCGAGCGTCGGGGCGCCGACGGGCGCTTCGAGCCGGAGCCGGACGCGATCCCCAACGAGCGGCTGCGGCCGATCACCCTCCGGCGACAGCTTGAGGGCGTCGTCCGGATGGCCCGCGGCGAACCCCACCCCCTCGCCACCTTCGCGGAGGCGCTCGCCGTGCAGGAGGTCGTCGAGGGTATCCTGGCCTTGTGAGGGCCGGGCGCGGGCCCGCGCCCGAAGAACGAACCCGCCGAGGCTCCGCCGTCTTCGAGCGGAGGGCGGCCATCCAGGCCGCGGGACGCGGGTTGGCCTCTCGTTACCCTGGATCGCTGCGCTCGCGATGACGGAGCGGACCGGGACCGAGCGACCCGGACCGTGAGGCGTTCAGCTTCCTAGCAGGTCGACCAGGAACGGGATCAGCGGCGCGTCGGCGGGCGGCATGGCGAGATCGCGCAGCGCCTTCGGCCGCACCCATTTGAGCGCCTGTCCCTCCATCGGGCGCGGCGTGCCGGTCCAGCGCCGGCAGACGTAGAGCGGCATCAAAAGGTGGAAGTCCGGATAGGCATGGCTGGCGAAGGTCAGCGGCGCGAGGCAGGGCTCCTCGACCCGGATGCCGAGTTCCTCGGCGAGCTCCCGGATCAGGGTCTGCTCGGGGCGCTCGCCGGGCTCGACCTTGCCGCCGGGGAACTCCCACAGGCCGGCGAGCTGCTTGCCCGCCGGACGCTCGCTCACCAGCACCCGGCCGTCGACGTCGACGAGGGCCACGGCGACCACCAGGAGCAGGCGCAGCGCGCCGCCTTCGAGCCCGCTCATTGCGCCACCGCGAAAGCGGCCGAGACCTCGGAAGACATCTGTATCGTGCCCGCCTCGATCGGCACCCGTCGCCCTTTGGCGGCCATCGGTGCCGCGCGGGCCATCTCCAGCGCCGGGCGGTACGGTGTCCCGACCGTGGTGGTCAGCGTGCAAAGCGCGCCGAGCTTGGCCCCGACCGCCTCGGCGAGCGCCTCGGCCCGGCTCCGGGCGTCCCGGGTCGCCGCGACCTGAAGGGCTGCTTCGCTCTTGTCCGGGTCGCGCAGTCCGAAGCTCACGCCGTCGATGCGGTTCGCCCCGGAGTCCAGTGCTTGCCGGAGAAGGTCGCCGAGGCGGTCCATATCGGCGAGGCGGACCGTGACGAGGTTGCTGGCGCGGTAGCCGTCGGGCTCCTCGGTCACGGCGCCTCCGGGCCGGGCGACGGTGCGGGTCGCCGTCTGCAGGGTGACGGCGGCCGTCCCGATATCGGCCGGCGGGACCCCGAGGGCACGGGCCTGCGCCGAGACGCCGGACACCGCCTTCGAGGCCGCGTCGAGGGCGGCTGCCGCGGTCGCGGCGCGCGCCTCAATGCCGACGGTCACCTCGGCGAAGTCCGGTGCCCGCGTCTCCGCCGCGCGTCCGACGACGCTGATATGCCGCTTGCACGCCGCGTCGTCGGCCTGAACCGGGGCCGCCAGGACCGTGACCAGCAGGGCGCCGGACAGGATGGCCCTCACGAGCGGTAATCCCCGTTGATCTCGACATAGGCCTTGGTCAGGTCGCAGGTCCAGACGCGGGCATTGCCGTCGCCCAGGCCGAGATCGACCCGGATCTCGATCTCCGGTTCGCGCATCACGGCGCTGGCAGCCGCTTCGCTGTAATCGGGGTCGCGAGCGCCCTGGACGGCCACCCGGACGTCGCCGAACCAGATCGCGAGCCGGTCGCGGTCGGCGGGCTCGCCGGCCTTGCCCACGGCCATCACGACGCGGCCCCAATTGGCATCCTCGCCGGCCACCGCGGTCTTCACCAGCGGCGAGTTGGCGATCGACATCGCGATGCGGTGCGCGGAGGCGTCGCTCTCGGCGCCGGTGACCCGCACGGTGACGAACTTGCGCGCGCCCTCACCATCCTTGGCGACAAGCTGGGCCAGCTCGATCAGCAGGCCGTCGAGCGCCTCCCGGAAGCCGGCGAGACGCGGGTCGGCGGGATCCGTGATCGCCGGATGGCCGGCCCTGGCGGTGGCGAACAGCATCAGCGTGTCGGAGGTGGACGTGTCGCCGTCCACCGTCACGCAGTTGAAGCTCGTCTTCGTGCCCGCCGAGAGGAGCGCCTGCAGCACGTCCTGCGGCAGGGCCGCGTCGGTGAAGACGAAGGACAGCATCGTCGCCATGTCGGGGGCGATCATGCCGGCGCCCTTGGCGATCCCGTTGATGGTCACGGGCACGCCGGCGATCTCGGCCGTGCGGGTGGCGAGCTTCGGGAACGTGTCGGTGGTCATGATCGCGCGGGCCGCCGCATTCCAGGCGGCCGGTCCATCCTCGGCCCGGGCCGCGCACTCAGCGAGCACGCCCTCGAACCGCTCCGCCGGAAGCGGCTCGCCGATCACGCCGGTCGAAGCCACGTACACCTCCCCCGTGCGGCAGCCCGCCGCCTGCGCGGCGATCTCGACGGTGCGCGCCACCGCGTCGCGTCCGAGCCGGCCCGTGAAGGCGTTGGCGTTGCCCGAATTGACCACCAGCGCCCGCGCGGATCCGTCGGCCAGGGCGTCGCGACACCAATCCACCGGCGCCGAGGGACATTTCGACCGGGTGAACACCCCCGCGGCCCGGGTGCCGGATTCCAGCGCGACGTAGAGCACGTCGGTTCGGCCGCTGTAGCGGATCCCCGCCTGAGCGGTGGCGATGCGCACGCCCGGCAGGGGGGGCAGCTCGGGCATCGCGGTGGGCGCCAGCGGGGAGACGGGAGGGGCTTTCGCGGATGACATCGGCTCAGGCTCCGGCACGCGCGGCTCAGGTTCCGCGGCGGCCCGGTGTTGCCCGCGCGACCCCTGCGGCGTCAACCGTGTGCTCAGCCTATGGCCACGCTTCGAGCTGCTTCGGTTTTGTGCACCGACGGCGCCGAATACGGCGGTATCACGGCGTCGGGCTTGCGTGTGGATTGCATCCCAGCCTAGCATGCTGCATCGCAAAGTCAGCGCGAGGTCGAGTGCGGAATGCCCCCAGCCGACGTCGAGACTGCCTCGGGCAGCCTTCCCCAGGGCAGCTGCTATCGAATCCAGGTTCTGGTGGTCGGCTGCCACAAGCGCTGGCGCGACGAGGTCTCCGCGCAAGTCCGGATGCTGGGTTATCAGGTCACCGCCTGCGATCGCGGCGTCGATGCCATGACGGTGCTGGCCCTCGGCCTCCCCGTGGATGTGATCGTGGTGGATACCGCGCTCCAGGGGGGATTGTGCTGCGCGCAGCTCGCCGTCGAGGCGCGGGCCCTGCGCCCGGCCCTGCGCATCATCCTCGCCAGCGACCCGGTGGACGCGATGGAGCCGGAGGCGTCGGCCCGCGTGCCCGACGCGCTGCGCGTCCCGCGCGACCAGCTTCAGAACGGCATGGTCGCCACGATGATGCGCGAGGCGCTGGCGAACCGCGCGGCCTGAGGTCCGGCGCGACGGCCTGAGGGGCCTCGCAAGGCGTCGAGCGAATCGCGGCCGACGCGACTCACGACGTCGCCGCGCCTCCGTGCCGGTTCGGGACTGTTGCAATCGGGACGGCCCGCTCGATGTCAGCAACGCGGGCCGGGCCGCACGGCAATCCAAATGCAGCGGCCGCGTGATCCGGTGAAAGAGGGATCCGCGCGCAGTTTTAGCGCGGCTCAGCAGCGGACACGCGCAAGTCGAAGCTTTCTGGCGGCCCAGGACGCGTTGTCAGAACTGGTCTATCGCGACGAGAACGCCCCGATTGCCGTTTGCGCGTGCCGCCCTGCGTCTGCGGCTGACTTGCCTGGCCTGAATATCAAATATATCTCAATACATTGCCGCCAAATATATATAGTACAAGTTGAACTTGATCGCGTGACACGATGTTGTCATGATTGAGGCGTCTATCGTTCGGCCGAGAACTTGGCCTGTTCCGTGGAAGATGCGCCTGTGAGAACTGGGATACGCTCTCGCCTCTACGCGGGATTTGCGATGCTCGTCATGATCACGGGTATCATCGGTGCATTCGCGATCTACCAGCAAGGAGTGATCAGCGAAGACCACGCGCTCCGGGAGCGGGTGGAGCGGGGTGCGCAATCGGTCCTGATGATCGACGGTCACGCCGCACGCCTCATCGGAACCGCCGAACGGTACCGGATCCAGCCGGATCCCGATCTGATCGTCGCGATGGAGCAGGCCCGGCGGGCGATCGAGCAGACCTGCGACAAGTACTTCTCGCTGGCCATGACCGACGGCGGGCGGAAGCTGTACGACGACGTGCGGGAGGCCGCCCGCGCGATGAAGCCGGAGCTGGAGCGCCTTGCGGCCTCGGGCGCGACCCTGCGTGAAGCCAGGGCGAAACTCTACGAGACCGGCAATACACTCACCGTTCTTCTCGGAAACCTGCTCGCGGATGTGCGCGCCCGAGGCGGCGAGGCAATGCTGGCGCGGATCGAGCACATCGAGAATGCCGTCCTGCGGTCCCGCATCGCATCGGCCCGCTTCGTGATCGGCCTGGATCCGCAGGACCGCAGCACCTTCGAGCAGCGGGTCGAGCAGGCTCTTGCGGCCCTGGATGCGTTCAAGGACACGCAGGGCGGCGCGGTCTTCGCACAGCAGGTCAGGGCCGTTCGCGACGCGCTGGTCGCCGCCGCGACCGGCTTCCGTGCGTACGATCAGGCGGTGGCTTCGGCAAAGGCGACGTTCGAAACCGGGATCAAGCCCCACACCGACGCGATCGAACGGCTCGGCATCGCGCTGCGCGACCGGATCGTGGCCGCCGGCGAGAAGATTTCCCGGGAGACCGCGTCGGCCGCGTCACGGGCCCGCTACATCCTGATCGGCCTCGTCGGCGCGGCCCTGCTCCTCGGGGGCGTCCTGGCCTTCATGCTGGCCCGCAGCATCATCCGGCCGATCGCCGGCATGACGGAGACGATGACGCGGCTGGCCGGCGGCGACCTTCAGGTCGTGGTGCCGTACCGCGACGCGGCCGACGAGATGGGCGCGATGGCCAAGGCCGTCGACATCTTCCGGCAGAACGCGGTCGCCCGAGCGGAACTCGAGGCGGCGCAGGCTGCCGAACGGGAGGCTCGCCTGCGCCGGGCCGAGCGGGTCGAGCAGCGCGTCCAAGCCTTCCAGGCGAAGATCGCCGCCTCGCTCGCCATCGTCACGGCGGCGACCAGCGAACTCGACGCGACCGCGCAGGCGATGACCCGGGTGGCCGACAACACCAACAGTCAGGCGGTGACATCGAGCTCGGCCGCCGCGCAGACCTCGGCCAATGTCCAGACCGTCGCGGCGTCCGCCGAGGAGATGGTCTCCTCGCTTCAGGAGATCGAGCGGCAGGTCGTGCGCTCCAACGAGGTGGCCGGTCACGCCGCCCACGAGGCCGAGGCGACCAACGCCGCCATGGCGAGCCTGCGCGCCGCCGCCGAGCAGATCGGCGCCGCCGTGATCATGATCTCCGGCATCGCGAACCAGACCAACCTGCTGGCCCTCAACGCCACCATCGAGGCGGCGCGGGCCGGCGAGGCGGGGCGCGGCTTCGCCGTTGTGGCTTCCGAAGTGAAGGAGCTCGCTTCGCAGACGGCGCGGGCCACCGAGGAGATCGGCGGCCAGATCGCCGCGATCCAGGCGGCCTCGGGGCAGGCCGCGGAGGCGATGGCCCAGATCGGCCGCACGATCGCCGCCGTGAACGAGATCAGCGGCGCCATCGCCGCGACGGTGGTGCAGCAGACGGCCGCCACGAGCGAGATCTCGCGCAATGCCGGTGAAGCGGCGCGGGGCACGGAGAATGTGTCGGCCAATGTCACGCGCGTGCTGGCCGCCGCTCGCGAGACCGGCAGCGCAGCCGCGCAGGTCCAGAGCGCTGCGTCCGAGCTTGCCACCCAGTCATTGACGGTCAAGCGCGAGGTCGACAGCTTCCTCGACGACATTCAGGCCGCATGAAGGCCAGGGCGGCCTAGATGGCGGCGGTGTCGGTCTCGTCGCCGTCGCGCGTCCGCCGCTCGCGGGGGCGTCGATCGAGGAAGGAGCGGCCGAGGGCGCGCAGGGGCGCCGTCAACCGACGGACATCCTCGGCGCGTTCCATGACGCGCTCGCCGTTGCGGATTTCCTTGTCGAGCTTCGCCATCGTCCGGGCCAGGGCCGGGTCGTCGTCGTCGAGCCAGACCTGGGTCACGCGGGCGAAAGCGATGACCACGCCCTGCAGCTTGAGCTGTCCGAGGGGGCCTTCGGTGTCGATCCCGGCCGCCGCCAGCATGTAACGGTGCGAGTTCAGCATCACGCCGTTCAGCGCCAGCATCGACAGCGGCTCGCCGCGCAGCGCGTAGGCGATGCGGCGCAGGGCGGGCTTGTAGGGCTCCATCGCATCGATGCGGCGCATCAGAACGTCGAACAGCCGCTCCCGGGTGGGCTCCTCCTCGAGGCCGGCGAGATCGCCCTCCAGGACCTTGCGGTCGATGATGCGGGTCAGGCCGCCGAGCACGGCGCCCTTCGACGGGAACAGGTCGCGCAGTTCGGCGAGCGTCAGACCCGCCTCCCGGGCGATGTCGCTCACCTCGATGTCGTTCCAGGGCTGCTCGGCGGCGAGCCGCATCAGAGCCTCGACGGCGGCCTCCCGGGGCGGCAGCTTCGGCGCGCTATCCTCCGGCGCCGCGCCGGCGCTCCGCGCCGCGCCATCCTGAGCGGAGGCCGCGGGGGCGACGCTCTCGGGGGCGCTGCTCGCCTTGGGGGACGTCGCGCCCTTTGCGGGGAGCTTGGAAGTGGCTCTGCTGTCGGTCATGGATTGGTCCGCCCGGTCTGTCGG
>NZ_BACT01000143.1:0-1230 GCF_000333255.1 Methylobacterium sp. B1
AGGCGTGCTGGATGACGGTCGGGATCGAGGTGGTGCTGTACTGTCCGAGCTTGGCGAAGGTGGGCGCGAGGCCACGGGGATAGATCACCCAGCCGGCGCGCCAGCCGGTCATGGCCCAGTTCTTCGAGAAGGTGTTGGTGACGATCAGCCGGTCGTCCTCTGAGCAGATCTGCAGGAAGGACGGCGCGATCCGGTTGCCGTAGGTGAAATGCGCGTAGACCTCGTCCGAGAGGATCCAGAGGCCGCGCTCCCGGGCGAGGTCGCGCAGGGCCTTCATCTCCGGCAGCGGCATGGTCCAGCCGGTGGGATTGGAGGGTGAATTCACCATGATCACCCGGGTGCGCGGGGTGAGCGCCGCCTCGATATCGGCGAGCGGCAGCGCGAAGCGTCCGTCCGGCAGCCTGCGGTACGGGACCGTCACCGGGACGCCGCCGGCGATGCGGACCGCCTCGCCGAGATTCGGCCAGGCCGGGGACGGGATGATCATCTCGTCGCCCGGTTCCAGCAGCACCTGGGCGGCCTGCATGATCGCGTTCATGCCGCCCGCCGTGACGGCGAACCGGTCGGGCGGGATCTCCACGTCCCAATGGCGGGCGTGATAGGCGCCGAGCGCCGCGCGCAGCGCCGGCAGCCCCAGCGAGGTCGTGTAGCGGGTGTGCCCGGCGAGCATCGCCTTGTGGGCCGCCTCGACGATGAAGGGTGGGGTCGGCAGATCGCCCTCGCCGATCCAGAGCTTCACGACCTCCGGGTCGTCCCGCCCGCGATCCGCCACCAGCCCGATCTGGCTCGTCCCGATGCCGCGGATGCGCGCCGAGAGGGCGGAGGCGAGATCGACGGGCGCGGCGGATGCGGGGATATCGGCCATGGCGGCGCGTGCTCTGCTTGCGTCGGGACGCGGCGTGCCGTGGCGCGGCATGCACCGGAGCGCCTGCAGGATCCCGACCTGTGGGGAAGGCCGCGACCCTGCCGCGTTCAAGCGCGGACGTCCAGACCCGCGCGTCGCCCGGATCAGCCCCGGAGGCCGACGCGCGCGGCTGCCCCGACGCGCGGCCGTTCTGCATTCTGACTTTCAGACATTTCTGAAATTGCTATATGCCGAGTCGCGCTCAGTGCCGGAGGCCCGACGTGCTCGCCAATCTCGATCCCCTGATCCTCGCCCGCATGCAGTTCGGGTTCACGGTGGCCTTCCACATCGTGTTCCCGGCCTTTTCGATCGGCCTCGCGAGCTTC
>NZ_BACT01000142.1:0-1045 GCF_000333255.1 Methylobacterium sp. B1
GTCGGCATAAACGATCGTTCGCATCGGGGCGTCAGCCCTTCCGTTTGGTGTGGTCGATGGGAGCCGGCCATCCATGCCCGAACTCGGCTGACGGACGGTATACCCACCCCCGCCCGGTCCCGCTGGAGAGCTGCGAGCCGGGCAGCACACCTGTCGCCCCGGCCACGCCGCAGGCCGGGCCTGCGTGGCGCCCGTCAGCACGATCGCGGGGCTCGCAAATCCGCTGCTCCTCACGGAGCGGCCACCCTGCAGCGCTTAGATCAAAACCCGATCGGTTGGGCAATGCGCGGAGCCGCCTGCGACCCGAGCACGTCCTTGCGAACGACGCGCACCGCATCAAATGCGGTCGCTCCAGGAGCCCTCCGCCCATCGGAGTCGATCGGTGGGCGCGGAGACGGTGGGGTCGTGGTCACCGGCATGCAGGACGGCTCTGCTTACCGAAGACGTCGCGGTCCACGGGGCGACCGCGCCGGTCCCCCGATGGGTCTCCGACGGACGCCGCGACCTGCGATGCGAAGTCGCGATAGGAGCGGCTTTCCGATCAGACGCTTCTGCCGCGAGGCGACGATGAGGCCGAACTTCTGGTAGCCGATCCGGAATTCCCTGGGCGCATTCTGGGCGCGGACGCCGGCCCCGAGGCAGAGGCCGGACTGCGCCCGCACCGAACCTCCGTCGTCCCGCAACCGTGGTCGGTCATGAATTCCGGACGGGGATCACGGAGCCGCGGTAGCGGCTGCGGATGAACGCCGCGACTTCGGCCGAGGTCAGCAGCGTTGCGAGACGCTGGATGCGGGGATCCTTCGCCAAACCCTCGGTCGTGACGAGGACGTTCGCATACGGATTGCCCTCGGCGCGTTCGAGGGCCAGCGCGTCCCGTGCGGGCTCCAGCCCTGCTTCCAGCGCGTAATTGCCGTTGATCACTGCGATCGCCACGTCATCGAGGGAGCGCGGCAATTGTGGAGGCGCGATCTCGACGAAACGGAAGTTCTTCGGATTCTCGAGGACGTCGTCCAAGGTCGCGTTCACGCCCGCCTCTTTCGCCCGC
>NZ_BACT01000141.1:0-1643 GCF_000333255.1 Methylobacterium sp. B1
GATCGGGAGAGGCCGGCATTGAGCTATCTCTGAGAGCACGAAGATCGTCCCAGTCTGAGCAGAGAGCGGGACAACGGACGTCCCATTGGTGACGGATAACCCAACAGATGCGGGGGAGGGGCCTGGCCGGCATCGTCCGACGGCGCAGGGTCTGCACCGCGGGTCGCGATCCGGCGGCGGCCGCGTCTGCCAGTCCGGCCGAGGGTCGCAAGACGTGGGCAACCGCGACACCGAGCGCCTCGCCGAGACGGGGATCGGCCTGGTCGAGACCGAGGTGAACCATCGACGCGGGCCGTGGCGGATGCTGCCCCGGCTGCCAGCGGGGCAAGGTCAGCCTTAACCACGCCCGACTTCGCGGATCGAACGCGATCCGTTACTCAATTGAGGAAAGTTCTCAAGACAAGAATCCGGCTGAAGCTGCGCGGCGTCTTGTGCGGGAATCGTCGAAGCACTGGTAGAATCGATCCTCGTGCCCACGCCGAACGCGGAGGAGCGCACATGAAGGGCTTCAGTTCGACGCCACATCCAGTCCGGAAAGACGCGCCAAGGGAGATTCGGCTCGATGTGGTGGCAGGCCTGACGGCTGCGGCCGTCGTCCTGCCCAAGGCGATGGCTTTCGCCACCGTGGCTGGACTGCCGGTGGCGGTCGGTCTCTATACGGCTTTCGTTCCCGCGCTCATCTACGGTCTCCTGGGCTCGTCCCGCGTGCTCAGCGTCAGCTCGACGACGACACTGGCCATCTTGACCGCGGCAGAACTCGGCAGCGTGGTCCCTGACGGCGATCCGGCGAAGCTCGTCACCGCGACGGCGACGCTGACGGCCCTTGTCGGAATTCTGCTCCTCGCGGCCAGACTGCTGAAGCTGGGCTTCGTCGCCAGCTTCATCTCGCTGCCGGTGCTCACGGGCTTCAAGGCCGGCATCGGAGCCGTCATCCTGCTGGATCAAGCTCCCAAGCTCCTCGGGCTGCACGTCGCGAAACAGTCCTTCCTTGCGGACGTGGTGAGCCTCGTTCAGCACCTGCCCGCAACCTCCCTGCCGACCCTGGCCGTCGCAGGGACCACGCTGACCGTGCTGGTCGGGATGGAATGGCTCAAGCCGCACGCGCCAGCCCCTCTGGTCACGGTGGCGGCTGCCCTCATTGCCTCATGGCTGCTGGATCTCGGCGCCGCGGGCGTGTCGACCGTCGGGACAATCCCGCAGGGCCTGCCCTCTTTCAGCCTGCCCGACCCAGCGCTCGCTCAAGCACTCCTGCCGGGCGCGATGGGCATCGCCCTGATGAGCTTCACGGAGAGCATCGCCGCGGCACGGGCGTTCGTGAGGCCCTGCGATCCGCCGCTGGATGCCAATCGCGAACTGGTCGCCACGGGCTTGGCGAACCTGGGGGGAGCCCTGCTCGGGGGCATGCCGGCCGGCGGCGGAACGTCTCAGACCGGTGTCGTCCGAGCCGCTGGCGGCAGGACACAAGTGGCCTCGCTCGTGACGGCCGGGGCGGCTCTTGCCACGATGCTGTTCCTGGCTCCGATCCTCAGTCTCCTGCCGCAGGCGACCCTCGCGGCGATCGTTATCGTCTACTCAGCCAGCCTCATTCAGCCGGAGGAGTTCGGGNNCATCTACACGTACGGCACATGGAATTCCGCTGGGCG
>NZ_BACT01000140.1:0-108 GCF_000333255.1 Methylobacterium sp. B1
TCCTTTAATTCCTGCGTCAATACTTTGGCAGATATGGCGGCTCCCAATTCCCGTTGAATTTTTTTAAACGTATTCTGCTCATCCGGCCGGTTGCTCAGGTAGCGCAAA
>NZ_BACT01000139.1:0-254 GCF_000333255.1 Methylobacterium sp. B1
GTTTAAGTTTAATTTTCATCATATATTCTCCCAATCGGTATGCTCCTACCGAATAATAATCGAATGACAGGAAAAAATCATTTCTCTTACTCCATAGCTTAACTATATTTTTTAAAAAAGAGCCGGTAAATGTCGAAGGAATCACTTTAATAATCTGCATCATCAAAGAAAAAGAACTCCATTTTTTCACAAAAAACCGATTAACGGATGTAAACAGCTTTAAAAAAATACTTACGGAATTTATTGGGAATAAA
>NZ_BACT01000138.1:0-235 GCF_000333255.1 Methylobacterium sp. B1
GATGTCGTGGGCCGAATTGTTGGAGCCGACCACCACCACCTGCTTGCCACGATAGCCGTCCGGCCCTGGATGGCGCGACGAGTGATGCTGCTCGCCCTGGAAGTTTTCCGCACCGGGAAAGCGCGGCACATTGGGCTTGCCGGACATGCCGGTGGCCAGCACCAACTGCGTCGGTTGCAGCACCACCTGCTTGCCTTCGCGCTCCACCACCACTGTCCAACGCTGGCTGGCCTCA
>NZ_BACT01000137.1:0-1194 GCF_000333255.1 Methylobacterium sp. B1
CGGGCTGCGGCTTGCCCGGTGAGCCGGGACGGACGGGAATCGTCGGGCCGCTGGAGATGTAGGTCGAGATCTCGCTCATCCCGAGCGCCTCGTAGAGGGGCTTGCCGGTGGCCTGCCGCCAGGCATCGAGCAACTCCACCGAGAGGGGCTCGCCCGCCGTGCAGCCGTGGCGCAGGCTCGACAGGTCCTGGGCGCCGAGGTCGCCGTATTTGAGGATCTGGCGGTAGAGCGTCGGGACGGCGGCGAACAGGGTCGCGCCGTACCGGGCGATGAGGCGCGGCCAGACGGCGGGGTCGCGTGGACCGTTGTAGAGCACCGCCGTCGCGCCCACCGACCAGGGATCGCTCAAGCCGACGCCCAGCGTGTAGGTCCAGTTCATGGTGCCGGCATGCAGCATCACGTCGGATTCGGTGAGGCCGAGCCAGTGGTCGCGCATCGGCCGGCGACCGTAGGTGGCGCGGTGGGCGTGGAGCACGCCCTTCGGCCGGCTCGTCGTGCCGGAGGTGTAGATCAGCATCGCCGGGTCGTCCGCGGCGGTGTCGGCGTAGGCCGGCAGGGGCGGCCCCGCCTTCATCCGCGCGATGGCGGCGGCGTCGAGCAGGAGGCGTCCGCCCAGGGCCTCGGGCGCGACCGTGCAGCCGCCTCCGATCACCACCGCGGCGGCGCCGGAATTGTCCATGAGAAACGCCGCCTCGCCCGCGGTGAGCTGCGGCGAGGAGGGCAGGGCGACGAGGCCCGCCGCCAGGGCCCCGAAATAGACGATGACGTAGTCGGCCTCGTTGCCCATGCGGATCATCACCCGGTCGCCGGGTTCCAGGCCGAGATCCAGCAGGCCCGCCGCGATGCCGCGCACCGCCCGCTCGACGTCGCCGAAACTCAGCCGCTCCGCGGTGCCGTCCCCGACCATCACGAGCGCCGTCTTGTCGGGGCGCAGGCGCGCATTCTCGGCTAGGCAGTACCGCGCGGCGTTGAACCGCGCGGGCGGATGACGGTCGTTGGCAAGGCTGTCGGGCACCGGGCGCTCCCCGTATTCGGGCTTTCGGCCGGGTGTCCCGCCTGCGCGGGCGGGCGTCAACCGCGGCCGCCCAGGCCTTTGCCTCCGGTCAGGTCCGCCGCTGCGCCTGGGCCTCCTGCTCTTCGAAGCCCTTGAGCATCTTGTCGAGGGTGAGCGGATAGTCCCGCACGCGGATCCCG
>NZ_BACT01000136.1:0-451 GCF_000333255.1 Methylobacterium sp. B1
TGGCTGGCCTTGTTGCGCCAGGTGAAGACGCGTGTGCGCTGGTCGCTGGAAGTCGATCCGGTCGATATCTGAACTCAGAGCTGATGCGGCGGCTTGCCTGCCTTTTGTTGTGATTCCGGCATCTTTGAGCGCTCTTTATGCGTGCTTTGCCTTAATGCCCAGCTTGCCGTTGCGCAAGCCGCTTGTTCGGGCAGCCAACGCGGTGCGCCTAGCCGGTATAATCTCGGCTGCTCAACCAATTGCACGGGATGCCAAGGCAGACAAACCGAAAAGAAAAAAGAGAGTAGGGAAGGGCAGTCCAGAAAAGAAAATGCCCCGAAGGGAGTCGCAATCCGTTCGGGGCGTTCATCCAACTAGCTGAGATAGGTGAATGAATGTCTGCAAGTTATACCCCGGATTTTGATCTGTCAAACGTTTCGTTTGATGCCTGCAACGAATTCGAGCAAAAGTC
>NZ_BACT01000135.1:0-328 GCF_000333255.1 Methylobacterium sp. B1
GAGATTTTTTTAAAGCAGCGATCAGCGGGGCAACTTCTAATGTTCTGCCAACACTGGAGTTTCAATATCCGAATGTAAATTTTAATGACAGGAATTCTGTCCTGGCTACCGCAAAGGCGCTGGAAGATACTGGTGTAGCAGCATATAATGGTGCCGGAAAATATATTACTAATGCAGATTATCTTGTGATTGCCGGAAAAATTGTTTCCGTAGAAGCAAGACATGCCTCAGCGATCAGAAATCTTATCAATCCCGGAAGTGCAGCTTTTTCAGGTGATGATGTTATTGATGCTAACGGATTGGATCTAGCTAAAGAACCTAAAGATAT
>NZ_BACT01000134.1:0-208 GCF_000333255.1 Methylobacterium sp. B1
GCAATGGTGTGGGATTGCGGAGCTTGCCAGAGCGAGGTGAGGACAGCGACGGCATGGGGGGCGGTGTCTGGCCTGAATGTTGGATTACGCCTTTTTTATGCTTTACCACCGTTACGCAATGGGCGCTCTGCTGCGGGTGGGTGGCGCTGACTTCCCCCGGCAGGAGGTCATGGCGCCATCTGCTCAGGCAAACCAATTCAGCTGTCAA
>NZ_BACT01000133.1:0-17852 GCF_000333255.1 Methylobacterium sp. B1
CCGCCCGATCAAGGGCAGCGCCGACCTGCGCGTCGACTTCCCCCTCGATCTCAAGCACATCCCCGACCTGCCGGACCTGCCGGTGACGCTGATCGGCACGCTCGCCGACCTCTCGGTCGACAAGGTGATGGGCCGAGACAGGCTCGAGTCGGGCAAGTTCAACCTCGCCTACGACCGGGGCGCCTTCACGCTGAAGGGCGACGGCCGGGTCGCGGGCGCCCCCATGTCGGTCGACCTGCGCCAGCCGAAGGTCGGGCAGCCCGGCGAGGCGGTGGTCAACGTCTCGCTCGACGAGGCGGTCCGCGGCCGCAAGGGCCTGCCGACCGCGCCGCAGCTCACCGGCACGATCCCGGTCCGCGCGGTGGTGCCGATCGGCCGGCCGGGATCCGGCAAGCCACCGATCCGGGTCGAGGCGGATCTGGCCAAGGCCGGGATCGACGGGCTGATCCCGGGGCTCACGAAGCCCGCGGGCAAGCCGGGGCGGCTCAGCTTCACCCTCGTCGACAGCGGCCAGAGCTTCGACCTGCGCGACTTCGCCCTCGACGCGGCCCCCGCGAGCGCGCGCGGCACCGTCTCGATCACGCCCGAGGGCGGCCTGGAGCGGGCGGATCTCACCAACGTCAAGCTCTCCCCCGGCGACGACCTGCGCGTGAGCCTCGACCGGACCGGCGGCGGCTACAAGGTCGTGGTCCGGGGCGCGGTGGTCGATGCAAGGCCGTTCCTGAAATCCCTGGGCGCCCCCGATCCCAAGGGCGGCCGGGATGCGAAAGACGCGAACCCGAAGGATGTCGATGCCGACATCCAGGTGCCCATCGTCACCGGCTTCAACGAGGAGGCCCTGACCGGCGCCACCCTGAAGCTCGCCCTGCACGGGAAGACGCTGCGCGCCGCCACCATCACCGGGCGGTTCCGCGCCGCGCCCTTCGCCGCCACGGTCACCCGCGGCGAGCGCGGCGTGCCGACGCTCGCGGTGGACTCGGCCGATGCCGGCGCGACGCTGCGGTTCGTCGACGTGTACCGGCGCATGTATGGCGGCCGGCTCAATGCCGGGATCGGCCTCAACGACGGTCCGCAATCCGGCGTCGTGCAGATCCGCGACTTCATCCTGCGCAACGAGCCGGCGCTGTCGAGCATCATGGCGCAGGGCCCGGAGCCGACCGACACGGAGACGGCCCGCGGCCGCCGGGTCGCCCCGGGCCGGGGGGCGGGCGACGTCAGCTTCGATCGCATGCGCGCAAACTTCGTGCGCACCGGCACCCGCGTCGATTTCAGCGACGCGGCGATCTCGAACGCCGCCATGGGCTTCACCCTGTCGGGCTGGCTCGATACCGGCCGCGAGCGCACCGACATGACCGGCACCTTCGTGCCGCTCTACGGCCTGAACAACGTGGCCTCGCAGCTGCCCCTGCTCGGGCCGCTGCTCGGGGGCGGGCACAACGAGGGCCTGTTCGCGGTCAATTTCCGCGTCTCCGGCAAGCTCGCCTCGCCGGACGTGAGCGTGAACCCGCTCTCGGCGATCGCCCCGGGCTTCCTGCGCAAGCTGTTCAGCGCCGGCGGCGGCCCCTTCGCGGACGGGATGCAGGGGGTCCCGCAGCAATAGGGCGGGCAGCCCGGAAGAGCCGCCCGCCCCGGTCTCACGCGCGGATGAATTCCGCGATCACGGCCGGCGCCGCCGCGTCGAAGCCGACCACGTCGAGCATGCCGGGATCCGCCGGGTCGGCGATGCTGAAGCCGTTGGAGACCAGCCCCACGACCACCAGCTTCGCCGGGATCCCGGTCTTCTCCCGGTACGCCCGCAGGGCCTGGACCGGGTGGACCGACCCCGCCCAGGTCTCCGAGTCCGTGTAGACCACGAACGCGTCGGCCTTCACGCCCCGCTCCAGCGCCCAGCGCATCGGCAGGGCGCAGTCGGTGGCGCCGAACGGCAGGTCGGCGGTCGCCCGCACCGCCTGATCGAGCCGCATCGACGGGCCGATCGCCAGGGGCGTCAGACCGTCGGTGAAGCCGAGCACCTGCCAGTGCTCCTCCGTCGCCGCGGTGACGAGCACCATCGCGGCGGCCGCCTCCCGGGCCGTGAGCGTCGAGCCCGCGACCGTGCTGGCGCCCATCGAACCCGAGACGTCCAGCGCCAGCACGAGGCGCCGGCCCGTGGGCTCCACCGCGCTGAACGCCGTGTAGAACGCGGCGTTCAGCGCCTCGACGATCGCGGCCACCGGCTCCCAGGCGAGCGTGCCCCGCTGACCGCGCCCGGAGGCGTAGGTCTTGAGAGCCAGCAGCAGCGCCATCGGGTGGAGGCGCGACCGGAGGATGCGCTCCCGGTCCGACAGGACCGACCGGACGTGCTCGGTGCCCTCCGAGAAGGGCGCGAGCACCCCCGCGGCCGTCAGGCGGCCGAGCTGGCGCACGAGGGCTCCGACCGGCATCCGCTCGATCAGGGCCTCGTTCACCGCGCGGCTGCCCATCAGCCCGGTCGGCAGCGCCTCCCAGGGCAGGCCGTGCGAGCGCACCAGGGCGGCGGCCACCGCCCCGTCGATGCCCTCCGCCTGCACCTGCGCGAAGGCGTGGACGATCCCGGGGGCGGCCTCGGTCACGGTGCCGCGGCAGATCCAGTCGAACAGCGCCTTCCGGGCGGGCTCCTCCGTCTCCGGATGGGCCAGCCGCAGCAGGTCGCGGTGCGACCAGCCCTGACGGGCCCGGTACTTCACCGCCTGGAAGGCCAGGGCCTCCACGGGCTTGGCGCAGTACCAGCCGCCGACGGCCCGGCGCAGGCCCCGGCCCCAGCCGCGCATCGCCTCGACGGACGCGGCGAACTGGAACAGGTGGGTGCCGGTGCGGCAGACCCGGGGCAGGGCCGCGAGCGCCGCGCGCCGGGTCGCCAGATCCGCCGAAGCGGCCGCCAGCGCCAGGGCGAAGATCGCCGGATCCTGCTTCGGAGCCCGGCCGCCCTCGCTCACCGCCACGATGGCGGCGACCGCGCGGGCGCCGTCCTGCGCGATGCACCGCTGCACGGAAGCCGCGTTCTCGGCGGTCAGGGCGCGCGGGCTCGCGTAGTACGAGCCGCCCTCGGAGCCGAGCACCAGGAAGCGGTCGAACCGCGCCCAGTCGCCGACCGCGAAGGCGTGGCCCCCGGCTGCGTTCGGCACCGTGCCGGGGATCGGCTCCGCCTGCGGGGTGGCTCGGAGCCGGAACATCTGTGCAAGCTTCGTCATGGCGGGCTCCTCTCTGTCTCTCCTCTCTCCATCGCGGCCGATCGCCGGCCGGTGGCGCGTTTCGGCGCGCGCGGACGGGCGGGGGACGCGGCCGCAGCGCGTCGTCCTCCGCCGCTGCCGGGCGGCCGGTCTCTCGTGTCGTCGGGGGCGGGTTTCCGTCCGGCTGCGGGCGTGGCGGCGACGAAGGGCTTGTCCGATGCTCTGCTTGAGCGACGGGCCTGACGGCCCGGCGGGACTTGCACCCGCACCCCTCGGATCCCGAGAACCTTCGTCTTCCGGCCCGCGTCCGGGCGATGCGGTCGTGGCGTGAGGAACGGTGTCTGGGCGCTCTATCCGGGCTGAGCTACGGGCCTCGCGGCCCGGCGGGATTCGAACCCGCGACCTCCTCCTGCGTCAGGATAACCGTTCCTCTCCGGCCCGCATCGTCGGTCGGGATCCGCGCACGGTCGGCTCCACGATCGTCTCGCGGGGCCCTGCGGTCGTGGTGTCGGGGACGGGCATGAGCTCCGGCGACCTCGCGGCCCCCGGCGGGGATCGAACCCGCAACCTCCGCGGGACAAGCCCGCGGCGCTCTACCGATGATAACCGTCCCCTGCCGGCCCGCAGGGTCCTCGAGACGCGCGTGGGAACCGCGTCGGCGGCGCCGGGCTCCGCCCGGACGCGCTCAGCCTCTCGGGCCGAGAGCCCCGCGATACGACCGTAACGGTCGCATCAGCCCGGGACGGGCGAACGCCGCGACGCCGATTCCGTCGTGCTGTTTCATGCCAGGCTCCGTCCGAACGGGGCTGCGGGTGACGCGGGCGTGTCGATGAGGCTCGGGGGGATCCGTGACAGGGATAACCGAGCGTCTCCGGCCCGCGCCGATGAATATCAGAGGTCTGCCGGTCATGTCCGATCGAGGCGGACTGGGCGTTTCACCCCCGCGGCTCGCCGGCCGCGGACGTCCCAAGGGTGCGATAACCTCGGATCACCGGCCCGGCAGGCCGATGGCGGGGTGGATACGGCCGCGCTCGACCTGCGTCAACCGGAAACTTGAAAATTCTTTCAGTTCGGGCGATGCCGGAGCCATGATCACTGCCGCCCAGATCCGCGCCGGCCGCGGACTTCTCAAATGGACGCAAGGGGTTCTCGCGAGCCGCGCCGCGGTCTCCGTCGTCACCCTGAACATGATCGAGAGCGAACAGGTCCAGCCCCGCAACCGGACCCTCGCGGCGATCCGCACGGTCCTCGAAGGGGCGGGCATCCGCTTCGTCGGCGACGATCAGGAGGGATACGGGGCGATCCTGCGCCCCGCCCCCGCGACCGGATCCGGGGACGGGCCGGCACAGAAAAGCCCGGCGCGGCGGACCGCACCGGGCTGAACCCGAAACCGACCTGCGCGGCGGGCTACTTCTCCACGAAGGCCTTCTCGATCACGTAGTGACCGGCCTCGCCGTGGTTGCCCTCCTCGTAGCCGCGGCCCGAGAGCAGCTCGCGCGTGTCGCGGATCATGTCGGGGCTGCCGCACAGCATGAACCGGTCGTTCTCGATCGACATGTCCGGCAGGCCGATATCCTCGAACAGCTTGCCCGAGACCATGAGGTCGGTGATCCGGCCGCGGTTGCGGAACGGCTCGCGGGTCACGGTCGGGTAGTAGATCAGCTGGTTCGAGATCATCTCCCCCAGGAATTCGTGCTTGGGCAGCGTCTCGGTGATGGTCTCGCCGTAGGCGAGTTCCTGCACCTGCCGGCAGCCATGGACCAGCACGACCTTCTCGAAGCGCTCGTAAGCCTCCGGATCCTTGATGATCGACAGGAACGGCGCGAGCCCCGTGCCGGTGCCGAGCAGATAGAGGTTCTTGCCCGGCAGGAGGTTGTCGAGCACCAGGGTGCCGGTGGGCTTCTTGCCGACGATGATCGGGTCGCCGACCTTGAGATGCTGGAGCTTCGAGGTCAGCGGGCCGTCCTGGACCTTGATCGAGAAGAACTCCAGTTCCTCCTCGTAATTGGCCGAGACCACGGAATAGGCGCGCAGCAGCGGCCGGCCCTCGACCTCCAGGCCGATCATGGTGAACTCGCCGTTGCGGAACCGGAACGCCGGGTCGCGGGTCGTGCGGAACGAGAACAGATTGTCGGTCCAATGGTGGACCGACAGGACGCGCTCCTCGTAGAACTTGCTCATCGACGGATCAGCCCTCGAATCCTCTGATGCTCGGCTCACGGTCCCGACGATTCGGGGGCCGTGGTTCGGCGGATCCCCGCCGCCCCGCTCGGGCGGGGGTGGATCCTCGACGAGAGAGCCCGCCCGGATCCAGATGACACACGCGCGCTGCTTCTTTCGCAGTTGCAGCACGCCCGTCAAGGCGCGCCGGGATCACACTCGCGAAAGAAGTGAACGGCCTGGAATCGTTCGAATATTTAGCGTCTTCGCGGAAGGTCTGCAGCACCGCTCCGGACATGGGAGGGTTGCCGCCCGCCGGGCCTCGCGCGGCGCGATCAGCCGGCGGTTCCGGGGTGGAGCGGCTTCAATCCCGCCTCGATCTCGGCCCGGCGCGGCTCAAGGAAGGGCGGCAGGGCGAGGCGGTCGCCCAGGGTCTCCAGCGGCTCGTCCGCGGTGAAGCCGGGCCCATCCGTGGCGATCTCGAACAGGATGCCGTTGGGCTCGCGGAAGTAGAGGCTGCGGAAGTAGTAGCGGTCCACCGGCCCGCTGGTCGGAACCCGGGCGGCCTTGAGCCGGTCGGCCCAGCCGCCGTAATCCGCATCCGGGATGCGGAAGGCGACGTGGTGAACCGCGCCCGCGCCCTGGCGGGCCGGCGCGGACCGATCGGCCAGGAGCTGGACCTCCGCGGCCGGGCCGCCGGGCCCCATGGCGTAGACCGCCACCGGCCCGTCGCCCGTCTCGAAGACGCGGTCCCGACGCATGCCGAGCACCTCGGTCAGCACCGCGGCGGTGCGGGCCGGGTCCGGCACCGAGAGCCGGATCGGGCCGAGGCCGCGGATCTGGTAGGCCGCCGGCACCGGCGAGCCGTCCCAGGGATGCTCCGGCCCGGTCCCGCCGTCATCGACCAGGGCGAGGCGCTGACCCTCCGGATCCTCGAAGTCGAGGGTGAGGCGCCCGTCGCGCAGGGCGGGCTCGGCCTCGACGAACCCGGCCTCGCGCAGCCGGGCGTGCCACCAGGCCACTGCGCCTTCGCCGGGCACACGCAGATGCGTGCGGGTGATGCTGTTGGAGCCCCGCCGCTCCGGGGGCGCCGGCCAGTCGAAGAAGGTGATGTCCGTGCCGGGGCTCGCCAGCCCGTCCGCGTAGAACAGGTGGTAGGCCGAGACGTCATCCTGATTCACCGTCTTCTTGACGAGGCGCAGGCCCAGCGTCCCGGTGTAGAAGGCGACGTTCTCGGCCGCGCGGGCGGTCACCGCCGTGAGGTGATGGAGGCCGGTGAGGTGCATGTCGATCCGGGGGTTGACGCCGATGCGTCTCAGGTAGGGATCCCCGCCGGCACTGCGAGCACCGAGGCTTCCGGGCCGATCGACATCGCGTCGGAAGGCGCCTCGTCCGGGCGCAATCCGGTCCGGAGATGCCGACGCCGTGCGCGGGGACTGGGACAGGTCTTCCAGCCAGCCGTGCGGGCCCTGGACAGCACCTGCGAGGCTGAACGATCGACGATCGTTCAGCCTCCAGGATGAAGGGTTGGAGCGGACGGCCTCGCGGTCGACCGCCTCGATGGTCCGCTCCGAAAGCTCAGAGCCCGACCGGACGGCCGGCGGCGACCACCAGCATCTTGCCGTCCGCGAAGGTGCGGGCGGCGGCCCGGCGGATATCCGCCTGGGTCACGGCCGAGACCATGGCGTTGCGGCGGGCGATGTAGTCCATGCCGAGCTCCTCGAAGGCGATCTGCACCAGCTGGTGGGCGATCTTGGTCGAGGTGTCGAAGCCCAGGGCGTAGGAGCCGGTGAGGTAGTCCTTGGCCTTCTGCAATTCGTCGTCGTCCGGCCCGTCGGTGATGAGCCGGCCGATCTCGTCGCCGATCACCGACAGCGCCTCGCCGACGCGCTCGTTCTTGGTGGCGGTGTAGCCCCAGGTCATCGCGGCGGACCGGTGGCTGACCAGGGAGGTCCCCACCGAGTAGGCCAGCCCGCGCTTCTCGCGCACCTCCTGGAACAGGCGGGACGTGAAGGCGCCGCCCCCGAGGATGTGGTTCAGCACGTAGGCCGGGATGAAATCCGGGTCCCGCCAGGGCACGCCGGCCATGCCGAACCGGATCACCGACTGGGGCACGTCGAGGTCGACGACGATGCGGCGGCCGAGATCCTGGACCTCGGTCCGCGGCACCGCCTTCAGCGCCCCGGCCTCGGGGAGCGCCCCGAAGGCGCGGTTCAGACCCTCGGCGAGCTGCTCCGCCCCGATGGCGCCGACGGCCGCGACCTTGACCCGGCCGCGCCCGATGATGCGGGCATGCATCTCCAGCAGGTCCTCGCGGGTGATCGCCGCGACGCTCTCCACGGTGCCTGAGGAGGGTCGGGCGTAGGGGTGGCCGGCGAAGGCCTCCTTGAAGAAGCGCCGCGAGGCCAGGACGCCCGGATCGTTCTGCTGGTAGCGCAGGCCGGCGATGATCTGGGCCCGAACCCGCTCGATCGCGTCCGGATCGAAGCGGGGCTTGGCCAGCGCCAGGGCGAGGAGGGCGATGCCCTCGTCGGCATGCTTGACCAGCATCTTCAGCGAGCCGCCGACCGCGTCGGCGCCGGCATGGAAGGACAGTTCGATGGCCCGGGCGGCCAGCCGCTCCTGGAACAGATCGGAGGTGAGGTCGCCCGCCCCTTCATCGAGGAGCCGCGCCAGCATCTGGGCGCAGCCGGCCTTGCCCGCCGGGTCCTGGGCGGCGCCGCCCTCGAAGGTGAAGGCGAGGGCGATCATCGGCACCACCGGCGATTCGACGTGCCACGCCTCGATGCCGGCGGCGGTCGTCACCGGCAGCGCCGTCGTGGGCGACGTGGCGGCGGGGGCGGCGGTCTCGACCAGAGTCTCGGCCAAGCTCATTGGAACCTCTTGTCTCTTTCTCGGGCGACGGCGGAGCGGGCCAAGGCTCCCGTTCGGCACACGCCCCGTGCCGGCCCTCCGAGGGCCGGGCGGGACGCGCCCGGGGCTACTCGGCGGCCATCGCGACCGGGGCGTCCGGATCCTGCGCCTTGGTCAGGTAGCCGGTCACCGAGCGGGCCGGCGTCAGCCAGCGCTCGGCGGCGGTCTTGAGGCGGTCCTGCGTCACCCCCTCGATATCGGTCGGCCAGCGGCGGACCTCCTCGATGGTCTCGCCGATCGCGAGCGCAGACCCGTAGATGCGCGCCAGCGACGACTGGCTGTCGGAGGAGTACACGGTCTCGGCCACGAGGCGGGTCTTGGCCCGCTCGATCGCCTCGGCGTCCAGGGCCTCTGCGGGCGCGCGGCGCAGCACCTTGTCGACGGCCTCCTCCAGCTTCTCCAGCGGCACGCCCTCGGCGGGCACCGCGTAGACGGAGAAGCGGGTGTCGTCGATCGCCGAGCCCATGTACCAAGCGCCGGCATTCACCGCGAGGCCGCTCTCCATGACCAGCTTGCGGTAGAGGTAGGAGGTCGAGCCGCCGCCCAGCACCTCGGCGAGGAGTTCCAGGTCGTGGCAGCCGCCGTCGCGGGCGGTGATGCAGGAGGGCGTGAGGTAGAGCCGCTGCAGGGTCGGCTGCTCCACCTTCGGGTCGGCCACGGCGACGCGGCGCAGCGCCTTCGGCTCCGGCTCCCGCGCCCGCAGGCGCTCGGGCCGGGCGCCCTGGGGCGTCACGCGGCCGTAGGTGTCCTCGGCGAGGCGACGCACCTCGTCCGGGGTGACGTCGCCCGCGACCACCAGGATGGCGTTCTCGGGGGTGTAGAAGCGCTTGTAGTAGGCGAGCGCATGCTCGCGGTTCAGGCCCTCGATCTCGTGCATCCAGCCGATGATCGGGATGCCGTAGGGATGGTGCACGAACAGGCCGGCGGCCATCGCCTCGGAGAGCTGCGCGGAGGGGTCGGTCTCGACCCGCATGCGGCGCTCCTCCAGCACCACGTCGCGCTCGGGAGCCACGACGGCATCGTCGAGGACGAGGCCGCTCATCCGGTCCGCCTCGAACGCCATCATGGTGCCGAGATGATCCCGGGCGACCCGCTGGAAATAGGCCGTGTAGTCGTAGCTGGTGAAGGCGTTCTCCTGGCCGCCCAGGCCCGACACCGCCTTGGAGAAGGCCCCGACGGGGTGTTTCTCGGTGCCCTTGAACATCAGGTGCTCGAGGAAGTGGGCGATGCCCGACTGGCCGAGGGGATCATCGGCCGAGCCGTTGCGGTACCAGATCATGTGGGTGGCGACGGGGGCCCGGTGGTCGGGGACGACCACCACGTCGAGGCCGTTGTCGAGGGTGAAGGCCGTCACTTCCGGTCCGCCCGCCTCGGAACGCCCGAACGGCGCGGCCTCGCCCCGGCCGGCGCTGCCGCCGAAGGACGAACCCGGACGCAGCGGGAAGAGGTGGGGCGTCGCCTTCCTGAACAGGTGCATTCCGCTTTCCTTCTGCCGGCCCCGGATCGAAGCGTTCCACGACAGGACGCGTTCGTGGTTCGGGGCCGTCCTGGTCTCCGGTGGGCAAGAGCCGTACCGGGACGATCATCTCATGTTGCCATGCCGCGTCGTCGTTGCAACGGCGACACGGCGCCCCCGTCACTGCTGCGCGCGCTTCCGGAGATACGCGCCGGGATCCGCCTCTTCGCGTTCGCGGCTGGCGTTGTTGATCGGGTCGCTCGACGGCGGGCGGGCCAGCTTCTTGGGCGACTGGCGGTATCCGGTCGGCGGATCCGTGAGCGTGTCGCGGCTCGGCTCGATGTCGGACGGCTCGGCATTGGCGCTCTTGCCCTTCAGGAGCTCGAAGGGGCTGAGCAGGCTGTCGTCGCGGTTGTTGTCGCCGGGCTTCCGCTCGGCCGTGGTCGTGAGGCCCGCCCCGGCGCGGCGGCCGCCGCGCATCTCATCCACGGAGAGCGTCGCGTTGTTGTCGTCGTAGCGGCCCTGGGCCTGGGCGCCCCTGGGATTACGCCGCTCCACGGCGGCGCGCTCGCGCTCGACGATCTCGGGATCCTTCGGCCACGCGGTGCTGGTGGAGCGCGCCCGGGGCTGGGGCAGGGCCTTGCCGTCGATCTTGGGCGGCATCACCAGCGGCGGGCGCTCGTGATAGTCGATCGGATCCTGGCGCTTCTCCAAGAGGCCGATGCCCGACAGCGCGTCGCGCATGAATTCGCCGCGCTCCTGCGCCTGCGCGGTGCCGGCGCAGAGCGGGGCCAGGACGACCGCGGCGGAGAGGAGGGGACGAAGCCTGCTATGCCCGGTCATGCTGCCTCACGGGTTCCGGACGGAGCGTCCGGCTCTGGGATGACCGCGGCGCGGCCTGATCCGACGGGTTCCGGCCTGAGACCGGTTTCCGGCGATCGTATGGCGCCTTGGCCACGTTGCGCCAGGGCAGGCATGCAGGTGGACCTGTGTGTTGCGCGGATCACAGGCGCGGCGCGGGGTCGCCCTGCGACGGAAGCGGCCGCTCCTTGCGGCTGTCCGGGGACAGGCTGTCGAGGATCAGGCCGATCACGCCGGCCACGATCGCCGCATCGGCGACGTTGAACACGTACCAGGACCAGCCGCCGGCATGCAGGTGGACGAAGTCGAACACCGCCCCGTAGGCGGCCCGGTCGATGGCGTTGCCGAGCGCCCCGCCGACGATGAGCCCCAGGGCGACGCCGAGGAGCCGCGAGCCGGCCCGGCGCATCCAGATCCCGAGGCCGATCGCGGCGGCGAGCGACAGGACCACGAGGAGCCAGCGCCCGATCCCGCCCTCCTGCTGGAACAGGCCGTAGGAGACGCCCCGGTTCCAGACCACGACGAAGTCGACGAACGGCGCCAGCCGCCAGGGCTGGGTCAGCACGAGGTCGGTGCCGAAATAGAGGCCGAGCTTGGAGGCCTGGTCGAGGAGCAGGGTGAGGAGGAGGGCCAGAAGGCCGGCGCGGAAGGGGGTCACGGGCGCCGACCCCGCGACCCGTGCCGTGCGGGCGCATCGCCCTCTCCCCTCTGCGGGGGAGGGTACCCTGCGCAGCAGCGGGAGAGAGGGGAGCGACGGCGCAGAGAAAGGCTGTGGGCTTCAAGACGGTCGCGCCGCGACCGGAAGCCGGGCTCCCCTCTGCCGACCCTCGCGGACGCGAGGGCCACTCTCCCCCGCAGGGAGGAGAGGGAGAGCACCGTCGCGCGCCTCTTCACGCCGCGCTCGCCTCCGGATGCGCCGCGTCCCACTCGCGCAGGGCCCGGGCGTCGCGGGGGGTCACGTCCGGATAGTCCGGATCGCTGCCAACGCTGGGGCTCACCCGCCAGGAGCGGGCGCATTTGCGCCCCTCGGCCGGGCTCGGCACCACGGCGACGCCGCGGATCTCGTCGAGGCGGAAGGCGTCGGCCGGCCCCTCGCCCGCCACCACGGTGATGTCCGAGGTGATGCAGGTGTCGGCGAAGTCGCAGCCCTCGAGCGCGGCGAGCAACTCGGGATCCGCGACGTAGACAAGCGGGGCCGCCTCCAGGCTCGCGCCGATGCGCTTCGCCGCGCGCTCGATCTCCAGGGCGCCGGTCACGACCCGCCGCACCCGCCGGATCTTGTGCCAGCGCTCCGCGAGGGCGGCGTCGAGCCACGCGGCCGGGGTCTCCGGCAGCGTCTGGAGATGCACCGAGCCGTCCTCGGACGGGTAGCGGTCGAGCCACGCCTCCTCGGCCGTGAAGGCGAGCACCGGGGCGAGCCAGATCGCCACCCGCCGGAAGGCCTCGTCGATCACCTGCAGCGCCGCCCGGCGGCGGACCGAGGAGATCGGATCGCAGTACAGGGCATCCTTGCGGACATCGAAGTAGAAGGACGACAGGTCGCCGGTCATGAAGCCGTTGAGCAGCGCCACCACCCGCTTGGTGTCGAAGGCCGCGTAGGCCTCGCGGATCTCGCCGTCGAGCTCGGCGAGCCGGTGCAGGATCAACCGCTCCAGCTCCGGCATGTCCGCGTAGGCCACGTCGTCGCCCTGAACCCGGTGGGCCAGCGAGCCCAGCATCCACCGCAGGGAGTTGCGCAGCTTCCGGTAGGTCTCCGCGAAGGTCTTGATGATCTCCGGCCCGATGCGCAGGTCGTCGGTGTAGTCGGAGGCGGCGACCCACAGGCGCAGGATGTCGGCCCCCGAATCCTTGATGACGCTCTGCGGCGCGACGACGTTGCCCTTGGACTTCGACATCTTCAGGCCCTTGCCGTCGAGCACGAAGCCGTGGGTCAGGACGATGTCGTAGGGCGCCCGGCCGCGGGTCCCGGCGGATTCGAGCAGCGAGGACTGGAACCAGCCGCGGTGCTGGTCGGAGCCCTCCAGGTACATGACCCGGTCCCGCCCGCCGTCGCGGACGCGCTGGACCCCGGCGAGGCCCGGGAAGGCCTCCGGATCGTCCAGCACGAAGGCGTGGGTCGAGCCCGAATCGAACCAGACGTCGAGGACGTCGGTGACCTTGTCGTAGGCGGCCGGGTCGTGGTCCGGCGCCAGGAAGCGCTGGGCGGCGTCGTCCTGGAACCACGCGTCGGCGCCCTCGGCCGCGAAGGCGTCGCGGATGCGGGCGTTGACGCGCTCATCCTTCAGGATCTCGGCCGTCTCCCGGTGGACGAACACAGTGATCGGCACGCCCCAGGCGCGCTGGCGCGAGACCACCCAGTCCGGCCGGTTGGCGACCATGCCGGTGATGCGGTTCTTGCCCTGGGCCGGCACCCACTGGGTGTCGTCGATGCCCTGAAGGGCCACCTCGCGGAGCGTCCGGTCGCCGAGCAAATCCACCGGCCGGTCCATGGCGATGAACCATTGCGGCGTGTTGCGGAAGATCACCGGCTTCTTGGAGCGCCAGGAATGCGGGTATTGGTGGCGCAGCACCCCGCGGGCGATCAGCGCCCCGGCCTCGGTCAGCGCGGCGATGACCGCCTTGTTGGCGTCGCCCTTCTCGCCCTTGGCGGTGAGCACGCGGGTGCCGGTGAAGCCCGGGGCGGCCTCCGTGAGCACGCCGTCCGCATCCACCGTGTAGGGGATGGTCGTGTCGATGCCGCGCTCGCGCAGCGACCGGCCGCTCGCCATCCAGAGCTCGAAATCCTCGCGGCCGTGGCTCGGCGCCGTGTGGACGAAGCCCGTGCCGGACTCGTCCGTGACATGGTCGCCGTCGAGCATCGGCACCGCGAAGCCGTAGCCGCGCTGGGCCAGGGGATGGTCCAGGGTGAGGGCGGCGAGCATCGCCGGGCTCACGTCGCCGACGCGCGCGAACGCCTCGACGCGGGCGGCCTTGAACACGGTCGCGGCCAGGCTGTCGGCGAGGACATAGGTCTGGCCGGGGGTCGCCCAGTTGTCGGCCGGCGCCTCGGTGACCCGATACAGCCCGTAGGCGATCTTCTTGGAGTAGGCGACCGCGCGGTTGCCCGGGATCGTCCAGGGGGTGGTCGTCCAGATCACCACCCGGGCCTGCGCGAGATCACCCTCGGCGCCGGACCGGATCGGAAAAGCACAAAAAATCGTGTCGCTGACGTGCTCCTCGTACTCGACCTCCGCCTCGGCCAGCGCGGTCTTCTCCACCACCGACCACATCACGGGCTTCGAGCCACGATAGAGCTGGCCGCTCATCGAGAACTTCATCAGCTCGTCGGCGATCACCGCCTCGGCCGGGTACGCCATGGTCGCGTAGGGATGGTCCCAGTCGCCGGTGACGCCGAGCCGCTTGAACTCCTCGCGCTGCACGTCGAGCCAGTGGGCCGCGAAGGTCCGGCATTCCTGCCGGAACTCGATCACCGGCACGTCGTCCTTGTTGCGGCCCTTGGCGCGGTACTGCTCCTCGATCTTCCACTCGATCGGCAGGCCGTGGCAGTCCCAGCCCGGGACGTAGTTGGCGTCGAAGCCGAGGGCGGTCTGCGAACGGACCACCACGTCCTTGAGGATCTTGTTGAGCGCCGTGCCGATGTGGATGTTGCCGTTGGCGTAGGGCGGGCCGTCGTGGAGCACGAATTTCGGCCGGCCCTGGCCGCCGGCGCGCAGCTTCCCGTAGAGGTCCATCCGCTTCCAGCGCTCGATGAACAGCGGCTCGCGCACCGGCAGGCCGGCGCGCATCGGGAACTCGGTCTGCGGCAGGAACAGGGTCTTGGAATAGTCGCGGGCGGGCGCGGTCTCGGGGGTCGTCATCGGATCTCGCATCGGCGGTCGGGCCGGCGAAAGGCCGGCGGAATCGGGTCAGGCGGCAGGAGGATCCCGGACCTCCGCGCGGCCGCGCCGAAGCGGGCCCTCAGGCGGAGGCCGGGCCGGTAATTCGGATCGGGCGGCCGAAGCCGCGCAGGGCGCGCGAAGCGTGCATGACCCGTTCTCTATCAGCCGCTCCGGCCCGAGGCCAGCGGCAGCGCGGATCACGCGCCCGTGACCGCGGATGGGACCAATCGGCGCCTGAACCGTTGAACAGGCACATCCTCCGCGCCCCGAGGCGGCGCGGAGACTCCCAGACCGTATGACCGGAGCAGACCCATGAAGAAGCTACTGATCACGACCCTCGCCCTCGCGCCCCTCGCCTTTGCCGGCGCCGCGCAGGCCCAGGGCACGGCCCGCGGCGCCCAGCGGGGTGCCGAGGATGGCGCGGCTGCGGCCGGTCCTGTGGGCGGGGTCGTCGGTGGCGCGGTGGGCGCAGCCACCGGCACGGTCGGCGGCGTGCTCGGCACCGATCCGGATCCGGCCCGGCGTGCGCGCGAGAACCGCCGCGAGGAGCGGATGGAGCGCCAGGAGCGCATGGGCCGCTGACCCGATCCGTCACCGGACCGTCCGGCCGCCTCAGGCGGCCGGACGCGTGTCCCGGCGGATCGTCTCCTGCGCCAGGAGATACAGGCCCGAGCCGACGACGATCATGGCGCCCGCCACGGTCCAGCGGCTCGGAACGTCGCCGAACAGCAGGAAGCCCAGCGTCACCGACCACAGCAGCTGCGTGTAGATGAACGGTGCCAGCACGTTGGCCGGGGCCCGGGCATGGGCCATCACCAGCAGCCAGTGGCCCAGCGTCCCGAACAGCGCGACCCCGAACAGCAGGGCCCAGTGGGTCAGGCTCGCCGGGCTCGTCCAGATCCAGGGCAGGAGCGGGGCCATCAGCGCGAGGCCCGCGAGCCCCGTGTAGAACATGGTCGTGGCGGTCGAATCGTAGGCCGCGAGCTTGCGCGTGATGATCGCGTAGAAGGCGTAGACCACGACGTTGGCGACGCACAGCAGCGCGGCCGGATGCATCCCGCCCACGCCCGGGCGCACGATCACCAGCACCCCCAGGAAGCCGACGCCGATCGCCATGAGCCGCGCCCGCGACGACCACTCGCCGAGCAGCGGCCCGGCGAGCAGCGCCACGGTGAGCGGCGCGGCGAACTGGATCGAGATCGTCTCGGCGAGTTGCAGGTAGCGCAGGGCCAGGAAGTTCAGGGCCGTGGAGGCGAAGAGCAGCAGCGAGCGGACGATCTGCAACGGCAGCCGCCGGCTCTTCACCACGCCCGGCGTGCGCACCGGGTTGATGAACAGGGAGATCATGGCGACGCTGGCCGCGTAGCGCATGAAGGTGGTGACCAGCGGGTCGACGCCGGCCCGCGCCAGGGTCTTGCCGCAGGCATCGAGGCTGGCGAAGAAGGCGACGGCCCCGCACATCAGCGCGATGCCGACGATCCGTCGGCGGCCGGCGAGGTCGACCTCCGGAGCGGCGCGCGGCGCGCCGATGTCATCGGGGACGGAGGTCGCGACCTGCGTGCTCATGCCTGACCCATCTCGGTAGAGGCCGGTTCACTGCCACGCCCGGCGCTTCGCCGGTATCCGCCGCCGCGCAGGGGAACCATGCAGCCCGCACGATCGCCCGGGCCGGGGCGGAGCTCAGCGCTTCACCGCGGCCTTCTCGGCGGAGGCCGTCTTCTCGGCGGAGGCCGTCTTCTCGGCGGAGGCCGTCTTCTCGGCGGAGGCCGTCTTGGTCGCGGTCTTGGCGAGCTTCGGCTTGGGCGGCGTGGCGCCGGCGATCAGGGCAGCCAGATGCGACTGGTCGAGCCCCGGAGCGGCGCGCGCGGCCGCCACCGGAACCGCCGCCGCAGGGGCCGGCACCGAGGCGGGGACCAGCGCGGCGGCCCGCTCGACCCGGCGCGGCTCGATGGAGCCGGTCACGGTCGGTTCGGCCGGGCGCGCCGTTGCGGTGGCGGGCGCGGCAGACTCGCGCTGCACGCGCAAGGTCCAGTGGGCGGCGGTGGAGAGCGCGGCGATGCCGAGGATCGCCTTGATGCCGCTGGTGAGCAGGGCTCGCATGGTCGTCAGGCCCGAGAGAACGCGGTTACGCGGAACCGGATCCCCGGCCCGGACGCATCATCGCGCGGGAGCGTGAACGAAGCCGCAACCGTCGCGTTCGGCCCTGTCCCGGAACGGGTCAGATCGCGGCGTCGGGACGGCTCCGGCGCTCGGTCGACGGGGAATCTTGTGGGCCTTGCGCCGAACCCGCGGTTCCTGTTCCCCGCGCTCCCGACACTCCTGCAGCGACTCGGCCCACTGAGCCTCACAGGAACGGTCCAGAGAACTGGTCCGGACCGCCCCGTCACTGCCGACCCCGCTGCCATGCAGGCCCGAGCGGGCTCGCGAAACCTTCAGGCGCATCGGCCGCTGGGGACAGCCCGTGTAGAGGGTGACAGCCGAGCCGGCAACAGAGGCGGGACCGTTTCGGTGGCCCGCGCGGCGATCCGTGCGCCGCCGCGGCCGCGGCGAAGCGTATCAGCGGGCCCCGCGGCCGACCGGAGGGCGCCCCCGAGAGCGCGGGCAAGAGCGCGGGCGCGAGCCCCGTCACGCCGAGCGCGGACCGGGGTCCGCGCCCGGGAAGGATCGCCCGGAGGGCCCTACCGCAGCGAGCCGCAGAAGCGCTGGATACGCCGGCAGGCCTCCTCCAGCACCGCGTTCGACGTCGCGTAGGAGATGCGCAGGTTCGGGCCGAGCCCGAAGGCCGAGCCATGCACCGCGGCCACGCCCTCGGAGCGCTACGACGCCGTCATGGAGATCATGCTGCCGTCCCTGCGGGCCGAGCGCTCGGCGAGCTACTCCCCGTTCCTGCCGCTCCACCCGGTCACCGGCCACGTGATGCAGGTGCCGATCGACGCGGTGAACGCCGGCAGCGGCACCATCGCGTGGCGCGATCCCGCCACGGGCGAGCGCTACGAGACCCCGGTGACCGGCGGCCACGCCAAGCTGCAATGGAAGCCCGACTGGGCGATGCGCTGGGTGGCGCTGGGCGTCGATTACGAGATGGCCGGCAAGGACCTGATCGATTCGGTCAAGCTCTCCGCCAAGATCGCCCGGGCGCTCGGCGGCGAGCCGCCGGAGGGCTTCAACTACGAGCTGTTCCTCGACGAGAAGGGCCAGAAGATCTCGAAGTCGAAGGGCAACGGCCTGACCATCGACGAGTGGCTCAAGTACGGCACGCCGGAATCGCTCGCCCTGTTCATGTACAACAAGCCGCGCGAGGCCAAGCGTCTGTTCTTCGACGTGATCCCCCGGCACGTCGACGAGTATATCGGCTTCCTCGACCGCTATGCCGGCCAGGACGCGAAGCTCCGCCTC
>NZ_BACT01000132.1:0-983 GCF_000333255.1 Methylobacterium sp. B1
TTGTGACCTTTGAGCGCGGACAATCCGACGCGCCCTCCGCCCGAGGCGGGAAGGTCGAAATCGGGGGCAAGATCCCCTTCTGACAGCGGCATCGTGCCTTCCTTTCGGCCGATTGATGATGTGCAACCGATCTCGTGCGCGGCCTCAAGCGATTGCGCCGCGCACGTCCGAGCCAAGCCCGGAGTCGCCGCCGCTGTAAAGCGCGGGCGTGCTTCGATCCACCGGCCGCGGTGCCCGAGGGTGCCGCGCGCAGAGCCCCCGGAACAAGGGTCCCGATGGCGGACGAGACAACGTCGGCAGGCAGGCCTCGGGGGCGGGCGCGGCGCGTGGGTGGCTTCTGCCTCGTGAGCGCCCTCGCGCTGGTGCTGCTCCTCGGCGCCGGTGTCGGCCTCGTGGCCCTGCGCCTGTCGAACGGGCCGCTGCAGATCGACGGCCTGTCGCGCCGCGTCGCCGCCGCCGTGGCCGAGCGGATCGGGCCCGGCTGGAGCATCGGGCTGCGCGGCAGCAGCCTGGAGCTCGACCGCGAGAACGCCCTGAGCCTGCGCTTCTCCGGCCTCGACATCCGCAACCCGCAGGGCGACCTCGTGGTGCGTGCGCCCCTGGCGCTCGTCAGCCTCGACCTCTGGGGACTCCTGCGGCTCAACGTGCAGCCGCGCTCGATCGAGTTCCGCGAGACGCAGACCACCGCGCTGCTGCACCGGGACGGCTCCATCGCCTTCGCGGCCTCGGAGGCCAACCACCCGGTCGATATCGCGCCGCACACGCCGCCGAGCGTGGACGGGGTGCGCGGCACCGTCTCGCCGCTCTCGGCCGCGATCGCGTCGATCTTCGGTGTCGTCCTCGATTCGGGCGGCGTGGTCGGCGCCCTCGAACGCGCCCGCGTCACCGACGCGCGCCTGCGGCTGATCGACGAGGACGGCACGAGCGCGCGGTCTTCGCGCGGGTCAACGGCCTGTTCGGGCGCGATCCGGTCAACGGGACCC
>NZ_BACT01000131.1:0-111 GCF_000333255.1 Methylobacterium sp. B1
GCTCATTTTTTAATGGTTTTTTGACTTTTCACCACTATTATTTTGCACTTCCTTTTCTGCATGATGCTGGATAGTATTTTCACTACTTACTTTTAAACCTTTTATTGCAAT
>NZ_BACT01000130.1:0-16332 GCF_000333255.1 Methylobacterium sp. B1
GCGGGGGTGGATCAGGTGCGAGGCGACGGGGAAGTTCTCGTCGCGGTGCCCCTTGCCGGAACGGGTCGCGGTGGCGGATTCGAGGGTGCTCATGCGAGGTACCCCGCCTCACGGAACCACGTGATCGCGTCCGACAGGCCCTCGCGGTAGGGCCGGGCCGTGTAGCCGAGTTCGGCGCGCGCCTTCCGATCCGAGAAGAACATCCGGTACCGCGACATGCGGATGCCGTCGATCGTCGCGAAGGGCTGGTTTCCGGTGACCCGGGCGGCGAGCTGGGCGAAGAACGCGACGGGATAGACCACGGCCCGCGGCAGGTTCACGGTCGGCGGCTTGCGCCCGACCATGCCGGCGATGTCGGCGAGCATCTGCGACAGGAACACGTCCTCGCCGCCGAGGATGTAGCGCTCGCCCACCCGCCCCTTGCGGAGCGCCAGGAGATGGCCGTGGGCCACGTCGTCCACGTGAGCGAGGTTGAGCCCGGTATCCACGAAGGCCGGCATCTTGCCCAGCGCCGCCTCCTGGATGATCCGCCCGGTGGGCGTCGGCTTGACGTCCCGGGGGCCGATCGGCGTCGACGGGTTGACGATCACCGCCGGCAGGCCGTCGCGGGCGACCATCTCCTCGACCACCCGCTCGGCCACGACCTTGCTGCGCTTGTAGGCGCCGATGGCGGTCTCGGGCGTCAGCGGCATGGTCTCGTCGGAGGGCGTGACGCCGTCGGCCGGCGGCCGGATCGTCGCGACGCTCGATGTGTACACGACCCGCTCAACCCCGGCCTCCAGCGCCGCGCGCATCATCAGGCGCGTGCCGTCGCGGTTGGTGCGGACGATCTCTTCCATGTCCGGCGCCCACAGCCGGTAATCGGCCGCGGCGTGGATCAAGTAGCGCTGGCCGCGCATCGCCGCCGCCACGGCCGCCGGGTCGCGCATGTCGCCCTCGGCGATCTCCACGTCGGTCCAGGTGAGGTTGCGGCGCGGGCTCGACGCGCGCACGAGGATGCGCACCGGGAAGCCGGCCCGGCGAAAGACGTCGACCAGGGCTGAGCCGAGGAAGCCGCTCGCGCCGGTGATCAGCACGGGACCGACCTCGGAGGGGCCGGAAGATGGGGCCTCTGCCATCACGGATCTGGAGAATTACCGAACAACCAGCGCGGCCGGGGATCCCCAGCTGCGCCGCGCTTGTGTCATCGAACCGCCCGAGCGGCAAGCCGCGGTGCCCGTCGACGGATCCGGAGACCGATCGTGGCCGCCCCGCCGTACGCTCGCAGAATCAGGCCGGGGCGGCGCTGCCCCCGCGCGGTCTCCGGCACGAGCCCGGCCACGAGCCCGGCAGCGTGGCGCGCCAGCTCCGAAGCCCGCTTCGGCGCCGCACCGGGATGCCTGAAGCGCGCGGCGAACTTGCCAGAGCGGCAAAAACCGACTATGCGCCGCCCCTCGCGTTCGCTCCGGCCGGGGGCTGAACGGACAATGCTGCTCGCGGCATAGGGATCTTGTCGGATCCCGTCGTCCGGTGTCTCCGCCTTCGATCAACCGCTCGGGCCTGAAAATCGGCTCGAAGGGCTTGGCGCCGAGCGTCTCGCGAGATGAACCGGCCCGACTCAGCCGCCCTCCGGCGGCCGGGCTCCTTTTGACGATGAAAGGCCCGATATGCCTCTCTACGAGCATGTGCTCTTAGCCCGCCAGGACGTGACGTCCCAGCAGGTCGAGACGATGATCGACACCTACAAGGGTGTGATCGAGCAGAACGGTGGCCGTCTCGAGAAGATCGAGATGTGGGGCGTGAAGTCCCTCGCCTACCGGATCAAGAAGAACCGCAAGGCGCATTTCGCGCTCCTCAACATCGATGCCCCGCCGGCCGCCATCGCCGAGATGGAGCGCCAGATGCAGATCTCCGAGGACGTGCTGCGCTTCATGACCATCCGGGTCGAGGAGCTCGATTCCGAGCCGTCCGCCATGATGCAGAAGCGCGACCGCGACGACCGCAAGGATCGCGAGCGCGGCCGTCGTCGGGATGACGAGGGCTTCGGTGGTGGCGGCTTCGGCGGCGACCGGGGTGACCGCGGCGATCGCGGTGACCGCGGCGAGCGCAGCTTCGGCGGGGAGGGCTAACCCATGGCTTTCGGTGCTGGTGCAGGCGGCGGACGCCGTCCCTTCTTCCGTCGTCGCAAGACCTGCCCGTTCTCCGGCGCGAACGCGCCGAAGATCGACTACAAGGACGTCAAGCTCCTCTCCCGCTACGTGTCGGAGCGCGGCAAGATCGTCCCGTCGCGGATCACCGCGGTCTCGGCCAAGAAGCAGCGCGAGCTCGCCCAGGCGATCAAGCGTGCCCGCTTCCTCGGCCTGCTGCCCTACGTGATCAAGTAGGTCACCGAACCGACCGGCCCGGCTCTCGCCCGGGCCGGTCCTCACAGAGGGCGGCGCGCGCCGCCCGATCGTTGGGGCGTATCCGTGCCTCTAACCCTGCCGCACCGGCAGCGGGACAGCGGAATTCATGGCACAGCATATCGGCATCGGTATCGGCGCGGGCCTCGTCTCGGCACTCCTGTTCGGGGTGCTTCTGAAGGCGACCCCCCTCGCGATCCTGCTCTACCTCGTGGCACCGCTGCCGATCCTGATCGTCGGCCTCGGCTGGAGCCATAAGGCCGCCCTCGTGGCGGCGGCCACCGGCAGCCTCGTGCTGATCCTCGTGATCGCCCCGTTCATGGGGCTCGCCTTCGCGGCCTACATCGCCCTCCCCGCCTGGTGGCTCGCCTACCTCACGCTCCTCGGGCGCGAGACGCAAGCCGGCCTTGAATGGTACCCGACCGGCCGCCTGCTCGGCTGGATCGCCGCCACGGCCGCCCTCGCCTTCATCGCCATCGCGGTCCTGTCCTCGCCGAATCACGCGGCCTTCGATGCACAGCTGCGCGGGCTCGCGCAGACGCTGGTGCAGACACGCATGCCTGCAACCCGCAGCCCCGCCGAAACCCGACGCGCCGGTGCGCCGGCGACCGGCTCCGACGCCGCCGGCCAGGACGCCGCCGGCCAAGACAAGGCTGGACAGGACGCGGGCGGACAGGACGCGGCGGCCGCGCCCGAGCCGGCGCCGCAGACCGGTGACGATCAGGCCGACGTGACGCGGACCGAGGTCGCGGATGCCCTCGCCCGGGTGGTACCGGCCTTGGCGGCGAACGGTCTCGCGCTACTGCTGGCCTTCTATCTCTGGGCCTCGGCCCGGATCGTGAAGATCTCGGGCCGCCTGCCGCGGCCCTGGCCGGACATCCCCTCCACCACGATGCCGCGCTCGACGCTCGCGGCGCTCGCGGCCGCCGTCGCGATGTGCTTCGCCCCCGGCTATGTCGGCGTCTTCGGCGTCGCGCTGGTCGGAGCCTTCAGCGCGGCCTTCGCCCTTCAGGGACTCGCCGCCTTCCACGACCGTTCCCGCGGCCGGCCCGGACGCGGGCTGATGCTGTTCGGCATGTATCTGATCCTGTTCGTGACCCAGGGTATCGCCCTGGTCGCCCTCACCCTGTTCGGCCTCGCCGATACAGCCCTCGACCGCCGGCGTCCCAAGGACAGCCCGGCGCCGTGAGACCCCGGCCTCAGCGGCCGACCACCTGAAGGAGAAAGACCATGGAAGTGATCCTGCTCGAGCGCGTGGCCAAGCTTGGCCAGATGGGCGAGACCGTGAATGTCCGCCCGGGCTTCGCCCGCAACTTCCTGCTCGCCCGCGGCAAGGCTCTGCGCGCGACGGAAGCCAACAAGAAGCATTTCGAGGCCCAGCGCGCCCAGCTCGAGGCCCGCAACCTCGACCGCAAGAAGGACGCCGAGGCCGTCGCCGAGAAGCTGAACGGCCAGAGCTTCGTCCTGATCCGCCAGTCGGGCGAGACCGGCGTGCTCTACGGCTCCGTCTCGACCCGCGACCTCGCCGAGGTCGTCTCGAAGGAGGGCTTCACGGTCGACCGCGGCCAGTTCACCCTGAACCAGCCGATCAAGACCCTGGGTCTCCATAAGGTCCCGGTTGTGCTGCACCCCGAGGTCGAGGTCGAGATCACCGTCAACGTCGCCCGCAGCCCCGAGGAGGCCGAGCGTCAGGCCCGCGGCGAGTCGGTCACCGAGCGCGAGGCGTTCAACCTCGACGACCTGGGTCTCGAGGTCGGCATGGCGCTGGCCGATGCCGGCGAGGGTGCCGACGACCGCGGCTGATTTCTTCCGCGGATGGTCCGACCGGCTTCGGGGCCGGTCGGACGTGCGGGACATAGCGGGCCGGGTACCGGACCGGGCCACGTCCTAGGCCGGGCGCCGGACGCGCCGCGTTCGGGCTCGGCTGGGAACCGTCCCCAGCCCTGTATACCGGTGAACACTGGGGACGATTGCCCCCGAGACTTGACACGTTCCAGTTTTGTTCCAGCATGGACGCCCGCCGCTCGCGAGAGTCGGCGGGCGTCCGCTTTTCCGCGCCCCGGCCCGGGAGAACCGGCCGTCGGCTAAGCTTCGGTAACCATACCGAGGCCAAGGTCGTGCGGTGTGATCCTGGCGCGCCCGCCGCGGCGCCTGATACGGAGTCGTCCGCCGATGGCCCTGCCCAATGCGCTCACGGCCAAGCTCGAAACGGTCCAGGCCGAGTACCGCGTCGCCCCGCACAACATCGACGCGGAGCAGGCGCTGCTGGGCGCGATCCTGGTGAACAACGACGCCTATTACCGGGTGTCGGACTTCCTGCTGGCCGAGCACTTCATGGAGGATGCCCACCAGCAGATCTTCACGGTGGCGGCGTCCCTGATCAAGGCGGGCAAGCTCGCCACGCCCATCACCATGAAGACCTATCTGGGCGACGCCGATTTCGGCGGCCAGACGGTGATGCAGTACCTCGCCCGGCTCGCCGCCGACGCCACCACGGTGATCAATGCCGGCGAGTACGGCCGCACGATCTACGACCTCGCCATCCGCCGCCGGCTGATCACCATCGGCGAGGATCTGGTGAACGGCGCCTACGAGGCGCCCGTGGAGCAGGCGCCGCGCGACCAAATCGAGGAAACCGAGCGGCGGCTCTACGAACTGGCCGAGGCCGGACGCTATGACGGCGGCTTCCAGAAGTTCTCCGACGCGCTGACCGCCGCGGTCGACATGGCCGCCAAGGCCTATCAGCGCGAGGGCAAGCTCTCCGGCATCGCCACGGGCCTCAGCGATCTCGACGCCAAGATGGGCGGCCTCCAGCCCTCCGACCTGATCATTCTCGCGGGCCGCCCGGCCATGGGCAAGACCTCGCTGGTGACCAACATCGCCTTCAACATCGCCAAGGCCTATCGCGGCGAGAAGCAGGCGGACGGCACGACCAAGACCGTGAATGGCGGGATCGTCGGGTTCTTCTCCCTCGAAATGTCGGCCGAGCAGCTCGCCACCCGTATCATCGCCGAGCAGTCGGGCGTCCCCTCCTACAAGATCCGCCGCGGCGACATCCGGCCGGAAGATTTCTACAAGATCACCGATGCCGCCCGCGACATGCAGACGATCCCGTTCTACATCGACCAGAGCGGCGGCATCTCGATCGCCCAGCTCGCCGCCCGGGCCCGGCGCCTCAAGCGCCAGAAGGGGCTGGATCTGCTGATCGTCGATTATCTCCAGCTGTTGTCGGGCTCCGGCAAGCGCAGCGACAACCGCGTGCAGGAGATGACCGAGATCACCACGGGCATGAAGGCGCTCGCCAAGGAACTGGCGGTGCCGATCATCGGCCTGTCGCAGCTCTCGCGTCAGGTGGAGAACCGCGACGACAAGCGCCCGCAGCTCGCCGACCTTCGCGAATCGGGCTCGATTGAGCAGGACGCCGACGTGGTGATGTTCGTGTTCCGTGAGGAATACTACGTCGGCAACAAGAAGCCCCGCGAAGGGACCGAAGAGTTCTTCGCCTGGGAAGCCGAGATGCAGCGCGTCCACGGCAAGGCCGAGGTCATCCTCGGCAAGCAGCGTCACGGCCCGACCGGCACGGTGGAGCTGCAGTTCGACGCCAACATCACCCGGTTCTCGAACCTCGCGCAGACGGATCGGATCCCCGAGCAGATGTGACGGCGCGGGCCGCTCGCGGGTCCGGCCTCGGGACGGCACGTCGGCCGTCCCGATCGCCGACATCCGCGCGCGAACCATCGCCAAGCCCGGCCGTTGTGGGACAACAAGTGTCCCGCCGCGGCAGGAGCGACGATGAGCGAGCAGACCCCTCCGAAGATGCCGTACTGGCACGTCTACACCGATGCGGAGGGGGTGAGCCGCCAGGAGCTGTTCCATCTCGAGCGCTTCAAGTTCGAGGGGATCAACCCCGAGACCGCGCCGCAGTGGAACGACAAGATGGATCCGGCCCCGTCGGTCGTGACCTTCACGGTCCTGCCGGTCGGGTGGGTGGGCGAGTGGCACGAGAATCCGCGGCCGCAATGGATCGCCATCCTCTCGGGGCGCTGGTTCGTCGAGACCATGGACGGCCACCGGGTCGAGATGGGCCCGGGCGAGCTGATGATGGGCGAGGACCAGAACACGAAGGCGCGGGACGGCAAGAAGGGCCACCTGTCCGGCACGGTGGGCGACGAGCCCTGCACCATGATCGTGACCGGCCTGCAGGTCGAGCCGACCGTCAATCAGCCCGGCCGCTTCAAGTAGGCCCGGTCTGATGGAGGGCTTCGACCTCACGCAGCCGCGCTTCAAGGCCTACATCCTGCCGAACGCGCCGCTGGAGAAGCTCGCCGAGGGGTTCCGCTGGACGGAGGGCCCGGTCTGGTTCGGCGACCGCGACGAGCTGCTGTTCTCGGATCTCCCGAACAACCGGGTGATGCGCTGGTCCGACTCTGCCGGCCTAAGCGTCTACCGGGCGGCGAGCGACTTCGAGAACGGCCATGCCCGCGATCGCCAGGGACGGATGCTGTCCTGCTCGCATCGCGGCCGGCGCATCCACCGCACCGAACTCGACGGAAGCATCACCAGCCTCGTGGAGCGCTACCGGGGGCGGCGGCTGAACTCGCCCAACGACATCGTCTGCAAGTCGGACGGGACGATCTGGTTCTCGGATCCGCCCTACGGCATCCAGACCGACTACGAAGGCGGCAAGCAGGATTCCGAGCTGCCCGCCGCAGTCTACCGGTTCGACCCGCGCGACGGCTCGCTGCGGGTGGTGGCCGACGATTTCCAGGGACCGAACGGGCTGTGCTTCTCGCCCGACGAGCGCAGGCTCTACATCGTCGAGACCGGCCTGCAGTTCGACACCGACCCGCTCCAGCACGTCCGCGTGTTCGACGTCGGCGAAGACGGCGGCCTGTCCGGGGGCGCCGTCTTCTGCACGATCGCGCCGGGCAATGCCGACGGGATCCGCTGCGACGAGCATGGCAATCTCTGGTCGAGCGCCGGGGACGGGGTCCACTGCATCGACCCGGGCGGCGAGCTGGTCGGCAAGATCCGCGTGCCCGTGACGGTCGCCAACCTGACCTTCGGCGGCCGCAACAACAGCCGCCTCTTCCTCTGCGCCTCGCAGGCGCTCTACGCGATCTACGTGAACGTGCGGGGGGCTCCTCTCCTGTGAGCGGGGTGCGGGCGCTCATCGGGTTCGGCCGCACCGTCGCGGACCTTGCCGTCACGGAAGCCTTCTACCGGGACGGACTCGGCTTCGCGCGGATCGCGCCGCCGGAACCCCTGCCCCCCGCGCAGGCGGAAGCGATGGGACTCGGGGACAGGCGCGCGACGCAGCTGCGCATGCGGCTCGGCGCGCAGACCGTCACCTTCCTCACGGTGGATCCGCCCGGTGCGCCCTACCCGGCCGATCCGGCGGCGACCGACCCGTTCTTCCAGCATCTCGCGATCCCGGTCCGCGACATGGCGGCCGCGATGGCGCAGCTCGCGCCGCTATCCCCGATTCCCATCAGCCGCGGCGGTCCCCAGCGCCTGCCGGAATCCACGGGGGGCGTGACCGCCTACAAGTTCCGTGACCCCGACGGGCACCCGCTGGAGCTGATCGTCTTTCCCGGCGGCCCCCCGGCCGACCGCTGGCGCGAGGCGCCGGGGCTGTTTCTGGGGATCGATCACTCGGCGATCACCGTCACCGATCTTGAGGCGACCCTGGCCTTCCTGACCGGCCCCCTCGGTCTCACGCTGGCGGAACGCGGCCTGAATCAGGGCCCGGAACAGGCACGCCTCGATGGCCTGGACGATCCGCAGGTCGATGTGCTGGCGCTGGAACCGCCGGAGCCGGCGCCGCACGTGGAACTGCTGCATTATCGCGTGCCCGCCACCGAACGGCGGCTCGTCTTCGGGCCCGCCGACCGGGCCGCGACCCGCTATGTTTTTGGAGCGACTGATTTAGATCGCCTGTTCGCGACGGACCGTCCGGAAAGCCCGCGCTTGCGAATCTCCGCCGATCGCACGGCGGCCTACTGTAGCGGGCCGGGCGGCCACGGTTTCCTGTTCCTCCGGAATTGAGGACGCAGCGCCGACTTGCTCGCCATCGTGGAGCAGGTAGGCTCTATTCGTAGATTCCGTGAGCGAGCGCCATCATGCGCATCAGCGTCGAGGCTGCCGGAGGCCGCCTTCCGCAACTTATCGAAGCCGCCGCACAGGGCGAGGACGTGATCCTTTCCCAGGCAGACCGGCCCGTAGCCCGCATCGTTCCCATTACGACGTCTTCGTTCCGCGTCGGCATTCTGCCTCCGCTTGCCCTGGGGCGAGGACCGGATTGGCTCGAACCGATCCCTGAGGACGAGATCGCGCTCTGGGAAGGCGATCTTTGACCGCCGTTCTCCTCGATACGCATACTTGGGCATGGAGCCTGACCGACGATCCGAGGCTATCGGCCCGCGCGCGGGCGGCGATCACCGGCGCGGGATCGGTTGAAGTCAGTCCCATCTCGTTCTTCGAGATCGCGCAGAAGGTGCGTCTCGGAAAATGGCCCCAGATGGCCGCGTATGTCGATCAGCTCGTCGCTCTCCTCGATCAGCAAGGCGGCCGGGTCGCCGACTTGCTGCCCGCCATCTGCCTCACCGGTGGCACGATGGACTGGCACCATCGTGATCCGTTCGACCGCCTCCTCGCCGCCACCGCACTCCACTACGCGTATCCGCTGATCTCCGCAGACACCGTCTTCGACGGTATCGTGGAGCGGATCTGGTGATCCTCCGCCGGGCTTGACGCGTCGCCCCTCCGGCGTCCAATCCGGCCGCCCCGGAGGTGAGACTGATGCCGTTCCTCGCCCTGCCCTTTCCGGCCATCGATCCTGTGGCGCTCGCGATCGGGCCGATCACGATCAAATGGTACGCCCTCGCCTACATCGCCGGCCTGATCGGCGGGTGGTACTACGCGCGCCGCCTCGTCATGGCCGACAGCCTCTGGGGCGTGGTGAAGCGCCCGCAGGTCGTCGACATCGACGACCTCGTCGTCTGGGTGGCGCTCGGCGTCGTGCTCGGCGGCCGGATCGGCTACGTGCTGTTCTACAATCTCCCGATGTACATCGCCGATCCGATGGAGATCCTGGCGATCCGCAACGGCGGCATGTCGTTCCACGGCGGCTTCATCGGGGCGATCCTGGCCTTCCTGCTGTTCGCGCGCGGCAAGGGCCTTAACGGCTACACGCTCCTCGATATCGGCGCGGTGGTCGTACCGATCGGCCTGTTCTTCGGCCGGATCGCCAATTTCGTGAACGGCGAACTCTGGGGCCGCGTGGCGCCGGACTTCCCCTACGCCATCGTGTTCCCGAGCGGCGGGCCCGTGCCCCGCCATCCGAGCCAGCTCTACGAGGCCGCCACAGAAGGTCTGCTGCTGTTCATCGTGATGGCGGTGAGCGTCCGCCGGTTCGGCTTCCGCAAGCCAGGCCTCCTCGGCGGCATCTTCGTCCTCGGCTACGCCCTGGCGCGGACCTTCTGCGAGTTCTTCCGCGAGCCGGACCGCCAGCTCGGCTTCCTGTTCGGCGACCATTTCGGTCCGATGGGCGGCGGCGTGACCATGGGCATGCTGCTGTGCGTGCCGATGATGGTCGTCGGCCTCACCTACATCGTGCTGGCCGGGACCGGCCGGACGCGTCCGCGCCATCCGGTGGCGACACCCGCCGCCGAGGCGGACCGCAAGGCGGCCGTCGAGGCGTGAGCCCCCTCGGAGCCGAGATCGCGGCGCTGATCCGCCAGAACGGGCCGATCGGCGTCGATCGCTACATGGCCCTGTGCCTCGGCCATCCGGTCCACGGCTACTACCGCACCCGCGACCCTCTGGGCGCCCGGGGCGACTTCACCACCGCGCCCGAGATCAGCCAGATGTTCGGCGAGCTGATCGGTGCCTGGAGCGCCTATGTCCACGAGCTGATGGGACGACCCGATCCGCTGGTTCTGGTGGAGCTGGGGCCCGGCCGCGGCACGCTGATGGCGGACGCGCTGCGGGCGTTGCGGGCGGCGCGCCCGGGAATGCGCGTGGCGCCGCAACTGGTGGAGACCAGCCCGGTCCTGCGGGCCGCGCAGGAACGCCTCCTCGCCGGGACCGGCGCGGCGTGGCACGCCGACATCGAGTCGCTGCCTCCGGGTCCCGCGATCATCCTGGCGAACGAGTTCTTCGACTGCCTGCCGGTGCGCCAGTTCGAGCGCCGGCCGACGGGCTGGCACGAGCGGCAGGTCGGCCTCGATCCGCAGGGCGGCCTCGCCTTCGGGCTGTCGCCGGAGCCGACCCCCGGCCTCGACGCGGACGGCCCGGACGGGGCGCTCATGAGCGTGCCGACGGCCGGGCTCGCGCTGATGCGCAGCTTGGCGCGGCGTCTGTGCACCCAGGGGGGCAGCCTGCTGGCCATCGATTACGGCCATGTCCGACCGGGCTTCGGCGACACCCTCCAGGCCCTGTCGGGGCATCGCTTCGCCGATCCACTGGCCGCGCCCGGCGAGGCGGATCTGACGCATCATGTCGATTTCGCCGCCCACGCGAAGGCGGCGCAGGCCGAGGGCGCGGCGATCCATGGGCCGGTGGACCAGGGCGACTTCCTGGCCGCCCTCGGACTCGGCGCCCGTGCCGAACGTCTGAAGGCCCGGGCCAATGCGGCGCAATCCGCCGCGATCGACGCGGCAATCACCCGCCTCACGGATCCGAGCCGGGGCGGGATGGGCAGCCTGTTCAAGGTGATGGCGGTGAGCGGCCCGGCCCTCGGACCGCTCCCGGGGTTTCCGGCGGCCTGAGCCGCCGGGCCGATTCCTCGGCCCCGCAGGGGGCCGGATTCGGTCAGCCGAAGGAGCCGAAGCCGGAATCCGTCTGGGTGGACGGCCGCGGTGTCGGCGGTGCAGGCGGGTTGAGGTCGGTCGGGTCGAAGGCGGCGGGCTCTCCCGTGACGGGGTGGGCGGGCGCGCTCGGGATCCGGGGCTCTTCAGCCTCGGGCGTCTCGGGCAGGACGTCGGTCTCGATCCCTCGTGACATTGCGATCCTTCTCAAGGCGGAGCCGGATCGGCTCCATACTGCAATGCAGCAAGAATCTGACGGTTGAACGACATCGTCAAGGGTCCGCCCTTGCGCTATCGGGGCGCGATACGAGCAACCGCGAGGCCGACCGTGACCGCAGGCATGATCATCGAGGCGCCGGAACTCTCCGCGCATGCGGGCGTGCGCCACGCCTTCTTCACCCGCGTCGGCGGGGTTTCGGACGGCCTCTACGCGTCGCTCAACGGGGGGCTCGGCTCCCAGGACGTGCCGGAGCGTGTCGCCGAGAACCGGGCGCGGATGTGCGGCCGGCTCGGCCTGCCGCCGGATCGGCTCGTCAGCCTGTACCAGGTCCACTCGGCCGATGTCGTCACCGTCGAAGCGCCCTTCGCGGCGGCGGAGCGGCCCAAGGCCGACGCCATGGTGACGCGGGTGCCGGGCCTGGCGCTCGGTATCGCCACGGCGGATTGCGGGCCGATCCTGTTCGCGGATCCCGAGAACGGGGTCGTCGGTGCCGCCCATGCCGGCTGGAAGGGCGCCCTCACCGGCGTGATCGGCGCGACGGTGGCGGCGATGGAGGCGCTCGGCGCGCGGCGGCAGCGGATCGTCGCCGTGCTGGGCCCGACGATCGGGCAGGCTTCCTACGAGGTCGGCCCGGACTTCATCACCCGGTTCCGATCCGACGCCCCCGGCATGGAGCGCTTCCTCGCGGCCGGCACGCGGCCCGGACACGCGCAGTTCGACCTGCCGGGCTTCATCCTGGCCCGGCTCGCGGAGGCCGAGGTCGGGGAAGCCAGCGCGCTCAACCTCTGCACCTACGCGGATCCGGAGCGGTTCTACAGCTATCGGCGGACCACGCATCGCGGCGAGGCCGATTACGGCCGCCTCATCTCCGCCGTGACGCTCGTCCCCTGACGGCGCGGTCCGCCACCGGACACGGGGGTGCGACACTTTGTCGATGCACGGGCGAGAAAAAAGCGTAGCCGTGAATGAACCTTGGCCATTCGCCCGCGTTGGGGGGTCAAGGTGCCGGGGATAAACGGCGGGTTGCCATAAGGGGCCGCGAATGCGGTCGGCGACACCGCGGAGCGCAAAGCAGCCCTGGAACCGCTGGAACGCAGCCAGATCCGGTTACGCCCCCGTCCGGCCACGGTCGGGGCGGACCACCAGTGAGGACCAGATCATGAAATCCCTGCTCCGTGTGACCACGGCCCTCGCGGGCGTCGCCTTCGCCGGCTCGGCCTTCGCCGCCGACCTGCCGCGCCGCGCCGCCCCCCCGCCGATCTTCACCCCCGTCCCGGTCTTCACCTGGACCGGCGCCTATTTCGGTATCAACGCCGGCTACGCTTTCGACGCCAGCGACCGCAACACCGGTTCCAGCTTCGGCGTGCCCTTCCCCTACGCCGCTCCCGGCACCGTCGCGACCTTCCGCAACCGCAGCCAGGACGGCTTCTCCGGCGGTGGCCAGGTCGGCTACAACTACCAGTTCACCCCCGGCTCCGGCATCGTCATCGGCGTCGAGGCCGACGCCCAGTACCTCGACTTCGGCCGCAGCCGGAACAACGCCTTCATCTCCGGCGCGCTGGCCCCCGGCTACTACGTCACCGACCCGCGCGGCCTCTCCAGCCTCGACTTCTTCGGCACCGTCCGCGGTCGTCTCGGCTACGCCTTCGACCGCACCCTGATCTACGGCACCGGCGGCTTCGCCTACGGCTCGGGCAGCGCCGACCGCTCCTTCGGCGGCTATGCCGGCAACGACAGCTTCCGCACCGGCTGGGCCGCCGGCGGCGGCATCGAGTATGCCCTTCCCACCGACTCCTTCCTGAACTTCTTCCGCTCGTCGGCCGTGACGCTCAAGGTCGAAGGCCTGTACGTCAATCTCGACCGCGGTACCCGCAACCAGGGCGCGCTCGTCGTCAACGCCGCCAACAACTTCCCCGTCGTCTACAGCGGCGTCGGCCGCCGCTCCGACGAGTTCGCCGTCGTCCGCGCCGGCCTGAACTACAAGTTCGGCACCTTCTAGGATTGCGCGACGGCGCGGCTACGGCCGCGTTCGGGATCCGCCTCTGGGAAGCCCGGCCGAAAGGTCGGGCTTCTCGTTTTTCGCGGCCGGCGGATGAAGTTTTCGCAATCCCCCTGACAAAGCGTCGCCGCGCACCCATGTCGTGTCTGCCATGCGGCGCGTTCGGGCCCGCGGGTGAGATTCGAGGAGGACGACTCCATGAACAGCGAAGAACGCGACGTCATTTCGGGCATCTTCCAGCGGCTGGAGCAGGCGCAGACCCAGCCCCGCGACGCGGAGGCGGAGCGCTTCATCGCCGACAAGATCCGCGCCCAGCCCTACGCGCCCTACGCGATGGCGCAGCTGATCTACGTCCAGGAAGAGGCGATCAAGAGCCTGAACCAGCAGCTGGAGCAGGCGCGCAGCCAGGCGGCCTCTGCGCAGCCCTCGGGCGGCGGCGGCTTTCTGTCGAGCATCTTCGGCGGCGGCAGCCAGCGCCAGGAGCCGCAGCCCGGCTACGCACAGCAGCGTCCCGCCGGACAACCCTGGGGCAATCAGGGCGGCGCCCCCCCGCAGGGCTATCCCCAGCAAGGCTACCCGCAGCAGGGGGGCTATCCCCAGCAGGGCGGCTATCCCCAGCAGGGCGGCCCGTGGGGCGGTCAGCCGCAGGCGCCGGCCCGCGGCGGCGGCTTCATGGCGACGGCGCTCCCCATGGCGGCGGGCGCGGCCGGCGGCATGCTCCTGGGCAGCGCCCTGTCGAACGCCTTCGCGGGCGGCCATTCGAGCCTCGGCAGCGCTGCGGCCGCCGGCCTGGGCGGCGGTGCCGGCGAGACCGTGGTCAACAACTACTACGGCGACGGTGGCAACCAGGATCTCGGAGCCGCCCTGGACAACAGCGGCGGCGACCTGGGTAGCTTCCAGGACGCGAACTACAGCGATCCGGGTGGCGATTTCGGCGGCGACCTGGGCGGCGGCGACGACAGCGACTGGACCTGATCGTCCAGCCCCGGCTCAGCCCCCAAAGAAAGAGGCCCGGTCGCGTCAGGCGCGGCCGGGCCTCTTCGTATCCGAAGATGCAGCTTTCGTGATGCCGACGACGTCAGGCGCTCACAGGACTTCGACGCGTGTTCCCACCGGCACGCGGTCGTAGAGGTCGACGACGTCGTCGTTCATCATCCGGATGCAGCCCGACGAGACCGACTGACCGATCGTGTGGGCTCGTTGGTGCCGTGGATCCGGTAGAGCGAATGAGCCGAGATACAGGGCCCGCGCCCGAAGGGGATTCTCCGGCCCGCCGGCCATGTGGCGCGGCAGGTCGGGCCGGCGGGCGAGCATCTCCGCCGGCGGTGTCCAGTCCGGCCACTCAGCTTTGCGGCTGACGGTCTTGAGACCGCTCCAGGCGAAGCCGGGACGGCCGACGCCGATCCCGTAGCGGAGGGCGCGCTGGCCGGCCTGCACGAGGTAGAGATGCTTGCCGGCGGTATCGATGACGATCGTCCCGGGCTTCTGCGGCCCCGCGAACGGAACCTCCTGGCGCTGGAATTCCGGCGCGACCGCACGAGCGATCCGGGCGGGATCCGCCTGGGATGCTCCGTAGGCGGCCGCGGGCGGCGCGCCGTAGGGCTGAGCCGCACCGTAAGCCTGTCCATAGGATTGTCCGTATGCCTGAGCGGCCTCCGGTTCGGCCGGCACCAGCTCCCCGGAATAGGCCGCGACCCGCTGGGACGTCGCCGCCCGCTGCGGGGCCGCGGAGCGCTGCGGCCAGCCGCGGCCGCCGCCCCCGGCGCTGCCGGTGACGAGGTACTCGATCAGGCCGCCGCCGTAGCCGCCCTCGGCGTAGCGCGCCTGCTGCGCGCGCGCAGGCCCGCACAGCACGAAAGCGGCCGCGGCCGCCGCCATTCCCAATCGGACCGAACCCCGCATCGTCGCATGCTCCCGAGCCGGCGCCCAAGCGCCCGGCCCGCGAACGATCCCGCGGCATTTTACCGAATCAGGTGAAGGAACGTGGTGAATCGCGCCGAGGCCGCGGTCTCTCCCCGGCCCGTCGGCGGCAGCGTGAATCGCCGGTTAACCGTTCATCGCAGCCCGCCGCGCCTTCGGGAAGGAGCCCGGAACGCTCGGAAAAAGCTTGGCAGTCACAGTCCGCTAACCGATGTGGTAGAGAGTTGCGTCGACGGAACCCGAACGCCCACGCCCGGACGATGACCCAGAAGCGCTATCGCATCGAAGACAGCCTCGGGATTCCCGCGGCTCCCCAGCCTGGTCCGGGCTCGATCGCCTCGAACGAGCGACTCGAAGAAATCTTCAGCGCCATCCAGGACTTGCGCCGCGTCACGCAGATGAGCGCCAGCGAGACGATCGAGTCGTGCCGGCGCGAGCTGCACGAAGCGCTCGCGATGCGCACGGAACTCGACGTGATGAAGGAGGCGATCACCCGCACCAAGTCGGAGCTGGCGACGCTGCATCGGACGGAGAATACCGGCAAGGGCATGCGCCGGGCGGCCGACGAACTCGACGCCGTGGTCGATTCGACGGAGCGCGCCACGACGCAGCTCCTCGGGGCGATCGAGGAGATCGAGAGCCACGCCGGCATGCTCAACGCCGCGACGCTGCCGCCCGGGCTGAAGCAGCACGTCGACGTGATCCTCGAGCGCGTGATCACCGCCTACGAGGCCTGCAACTTCCAAGACCTGACCGGCCAGCGGATCACCAAGATCGTCGGCGTGATGAAGTTCATCGAGGAGCATCTCGACCGGCTGATCGCCACGTGGTCGGAGCTCGACAGCTTCAAGGAGCTCATCACCGTCATGCCGGTGCCGACCTCCCTGGACGACGAGAGCTCGCTCCTGAACGGTCCGAAGCTCGACCACGATCCCGGGCACGTCGAACAGAGCGACATCGACTCGCTGTTCGACTGATCCCCGGTCCGGGCGCGCGATTTTT
>NZ_BACT01000129.1:0-64 GCF_000333255.1 Methylobacterium sp. B1
TGTAGAGCACGCGGCCATCGACCATGCCGCGTCCAATGGCCTGGCGCACGATCTCGTCGAAGAT
>NZ_BACT01000128.1:0-6543 GCF_000333255.1 Methylobacterium sp. B1
GCAGCCGATACCGACCTCGAGGCCATGGGCCGGAAATTCGTCGCGGAGCATCGCCCCTCGTCGCTGATCCAGCGGCTGGGTCGATGCCGGCACCCGGTCGAAGACCGCCATCAACGAGCTGCTGCGCACCTGATGTCCTGAGACTGGGCGGGAGCGTGCTTGGCGGGAGCGCGATGGAGACGCTGGAGCTGAACCTCACGGTGGCGGGCCGGCCGGTGCCGACCCCCTGCGACGTGTTCGGAGCAGGGCCGGACGCCCTCCTGCTCCCGGCCCTGTCGACCATCTCGGCGCGCGCCGAGATGCGGGACCTCGCCCGCGACCTGGGAACCGCGTATCGCTGCCTCGTGCCCGACTGGCCCGGTTTCGGCGCGAGGCCGCGGACGCGGGTGCCCCTCGCCCCCGCGACCTTCCACGCCTTCCTCGACGCCCTGCTCGCCGCTGCCCCCGGCCCGTACGCGCTCGGCGTCGCGGCCGGCCATGCCGCCGGCTACCTCGTGGCGGCGGCGCGGCGCCATCCGCAGGCCTTCGCGCGCCTGGTCCTGGTGGCGCCGACCTGGCGGGGGCCGCTGCCCACCGCGATGCCGGGACGGGCGCACTGGTTCCCGCGCATCCGCCGCGCCGTGGAGGCGCCGCTCCTCGGCGAGGCGCTCTACCGCATCAACATCAGCCCACCGATCATCGGCCGGATGATGCGCGCCCATGTCTATGCCGACGCCGCCCGGGTGACCCCGGCTCTGGTCCGCGACAAGCACGCCATCACCCGCCAGCGCAACGGCCGGTTCGGCACCGCCGCCTTCGTCACCGGAGGCCTCGATCCGGTGGGCAGCCGCGACGCCTTCCTGGCCCTGTTCGGCGACGGCCTGCCGCCGACCCTGGTGCTGCGGCCCGAGGGCGCACCCCGGCGCTCGGGCGCCGAGATGGACGCCCTCATCGCCGGCGGCCGCGTGACCGGCGCCGCGATCCCCGGCGCCCTGAGCCCGCACGAGGAGCATCCGGGCGCCGTGGCCGCCGCGATCCGGGCGGCGTGAATGCGGCGGGGGCGCGATCACGCGTGACAGTCGGCGCGGATCGGCACCGTCACCCTGGACAGAAGAGGGCGCCTGTGCAGGGACTGGATGGGCCGGCTGAGCCGTTCGTCCGGCAGCGGGCGCGCCCCGCAGATTCCATCCGATAGAGCCCCGGATCCGATGCTGCGCACGCCGTCCCTCCCCCTCCTCGCCCCGGCCGCCCTCGCCCTCCTCCTGGCCGTCGCGGCCCGGGCTGAGGATGCGCCCCATCACCCCCCGGCGATGACCCCTGCAGCCCCGTCCCTGGGCGCCGAGACGCTGAAGCCCGGCAAGCCGGCCGTGAAGCCCTACCTGGCGGATGCGGCGGTGCCGGACGCCGTCCAGATCCTGCCGGCCCCGCCGGCCCACGACGCGCCCCTCGACAAGGCCGACCGGGCGGCCTTCAACAGCACCCGTGTCCTCAAGGGAACGGCCCGTTGGGACCTGGCCGCCAACGACGTCGCGGAGGGCGCGGCGGCGGTGCTGGAGAATTTCGCCTGCGTCCTCGGCACCCGGATCGATCAGGCGCGGGTGCCGGCGGTGATCAACCTCCTGGAGCGCGCCCGCCTCGACCTCGCCCGGGCGACGCGGGGCCCCAAGGTCCATTACCGCCGCCTGCGCCCGTTCGTGGGCAACGAGGCGCCGATCTGCGTGCAGCGCAGCCAGGCCCTGGCCGACAGCTTCAGTTATCCCTCCGGGCACGCCACCCAGGGGTGGGCCTACGCGCTGATTCTCGCATCCCTGGTTCCCGAGAAGGCGACGCCGATCCTGACCCGCGGCCGGGCCTATGGCGAGAGCCGGATCGTCTGCGGCGTGCACTGGCTCAGCGACGTGGCGGCGGGACGCCTCACCGGCACCGCGGTCTTCGCCGCCCTGATGGGGGATGCAACCTTCCGGGCGGACCTCGACCGGGCTCGGGCCGAGCTCCGGAGCGCCATGGCGGGCGCCGGGACGGTGCCGGATCAGGCTGCCTGTACCCGGGAGGCTGACGCCCTGCGGGAGCCGCCGCTCGAGTTCTAGGCTCGAACCGTTCCAGATTTGAAGTCTTCTAAGTGTGTGATTTACAACACGTTTTCGGCTTGCTCAAGGACCCGTGAACGATGGTACGTGGACCCCAGGCGCCGCGTAAGGGCGCGTTTCGGGGTCTCCGATGTCATTCCGTATCGCCCAGTCCGGCCTGCTGCTCGCCACCACGGCGCTGACCACGATTGCCCTCGCCCCGGCGGCTGCCGCGCAAGAGACCGCCGTGCAGCTCAACGAGATCTCCGTGGAGGCCGCCCGGCCGGCCGTGGCGGCTCCGACGGGATCCGGCGGCGGCGGCGGCAATGTCAGCGGCGGTGACGGCGGCAGCGCCGCCACCAGCGGCGGCGGCGGCGGGCCCTCCGGCATCACCGGCTACGTGGCGCGGGTGAGCCCGACCGCCACGAAGACCAACACGCCCCTGATCGAGACCCCGCAATCGGTCTCCGTGGTCACCCGCGAGCAGCTCAACGACCGCAACGTGCAGAGCCTCAACGAGGCGGTGGCGTACACGCCCGGCGTGTCGAGCAACGTGTTCGGCTTCGATCCGCGGGCCGACGCATTCTACATTCGCGGTTTTGCGGAGACCTACGACGGTGTGTTCCGCGACGGCCTGCGCCAGACCGGAGTCGGCTTCGCCGTTCCCCGGATCGAACCCTACGGAACGGAAGTCCTGACGATCCTGCGCGGGCCGGCCTCCGGCCTATACGGCCTGGGCTCGCCCGGCGGCATCGTCGACGTGACCAGCAAGCGGCCGGTCTTCGCCCAATTCGGCGAGGTGTGGTTCCAGGGAGGCAACTTCGACCGCTACCAGGGCAATTTCGATATCGGCGGCCCGGTGGAGGGGTCGGACGGCACGATGGCCTACCGGCTGACCGGCGTCGCCCGGCAATCCAATACGTTCCTGCCCGGCCCCGGCGTCCGGGACGACCGGTTCACGATCGCGCCCGCCTTCACGTGGCGCCCCACGGCCGACACGACCTTTACGCTGCTGACCGAGTTCCAAGAATCGAACGTCCCGGGCAATGCGAGCTTTTACAACTTCCCCGGCTTCCGCGTGTCGCGGATCTACTCGGGTGACGGCGCGCTCAACACCTACCGGACGGATCAGCACCGGATCGGCTACGCCTTCGAGCATCGGTTCTCGCCAGACCTGATCCTGCGGCAGAACTTCCGCTATTCCGGCGTCGATGCCAATTTCTCGTACACGCAGGTCGACGGGGTGACGGGCCTCAGCGCGCAGCGCTCCACGGGCCTGTTCAAGCAATCGCTGGCCTCCTTCGCGGTGGACACCCAACTCGAGGGTCATCTCCACACCGGCCCGATCGCCCACACGCTGCTGACGGGCATCGACTACTATCATTACGACTTCTCGAGCGTCGCCGGCTTCGGCGTGGCGCCCGATCTCAACCTGCTCACCTTGAACTACGGTCGCCAGCCGATCGCGCGCCCCAGCATCGATCGCTCCTCGCGACAGGCGCAGGATCAGGTCGGCGTCTATTTCCAGGAACAGGCGAAGTGGGGGAAGTTTGTCCTGACGCTGACCGGACGGCAGGACTGGGTCGCCTCCGACACGGCGAGCGTGACGCGGGGCGTCGTGGCCGGACCGCAGAGCCAGAACGACAGCGCCTTCACCTACCGGGCGGGCCTGAACTACGAACTCGCGCCCGGCCTCGTGCCCTACGCGAGCTATGCGACGACCTTCACCCCCCAGGTCGGCGTCAACACCGTCACCGGCCGTCCCTATCGCCCGGCCACAGGCGACCAGATCGAGGCGGGTGTGAAATACCTGATCCCGGGCACGAATATCAGCGCCGGCATCGCAGGCTTCGATATCAATCAGACGAGCATTCTGCGCCAGGATCCCACAAACTTTGCCAACCAAGTTGCGACCGGCGAAGTCAATTCGCGCGGCTTCGAGATGGAGGCGACGGCGAATTTCGCGCCGGGGACCAACCTGACGCTCGCCTACACCCATCTCGACTTCCGCTTCGTGAAGCAGACCTCGGCCGTGACCGGTGCGGCGATCGACGGAAACCAGCTCTCCGGCATTCCGGGGGACACTTTCGCGTCGTTCCTGACCTACCTGTTCCCGCCCTCCTCCGCGTTGCGCGGCCTGACGATCGGCGGCGGCATCCGGTTCAACGCCAACAGCTTCGCCGACGACGAGAACACGGTGCGCAATCCGACCGTGACGCTGTTCGACGCCCTCGTCGCTTACGACTTCGCGGCGCTCGATCCGAAGTACAAAGGCTTCCGGGCGCAGATCAACGCGTTCAACATCTTCGATCGCGATTACTACAACTGCCAAGCCGGCTTCTGCTATCGCGGCGCGCCCGCGACGGTCATCGGCAGCCTGATCTACCGCTGGTAGGTCCTGTGAGCGGGGGCCGCGGCATGGCAGGTCCCCGCCCCCGGCACTGGAGATGGCCCCGCAAACCGTCCTAAGGCCGGAGCATCGTCCTCCGACCCGGACCCGCCATGCTCTCGACCGTGCTGGTCGTGCTGCCGATCTTCGCGCTGATCTTCGCCGGCTGGCTGGCCCGCCGGATCGGCGTGCTCGGCGCCGCCGCCACCACCGAACTCAACCGGTTCGTGGTCTTCCTGGCCCTGCCGGCCCTCCTGTTCGACGTCACCGCCCACGCCCATTGGAGCGCCATCTGGAAGCCCGGCTTCATCGGCGCCTTCGGCCTCAGCAGCCTCGCGGTCTTCGCCCTCACCGTGCTGATCCGGCGCGGGGAGGGGCGGCCGCTGGCCGATGCCGCGGTGGACGGGCTCAATGCCGGCTACGCCAATACCGGCTTCATGGGGTTCCCCCTGGCGCTGGTCGCCTTCGGGCCCGAGGCGCTCGCCCCCACCACGGTGGCGGCGATCCTGACGGTCTGCGGCGTGTTCGCGGTGGCCATCGTGCTGATCGAGACCGGGCTGCGGCGCGAGGCGGCCGCGTCGGGCCGGAGCGGGCCCCGCATGCCCGTCTGGCGGTCGGTCGGCCGCTCGCTCATGCGCAACCCGCTTCTGGTGGCGCCGGCGCTGGGCGCCCTGGTGCCGAGTGCCGGACTGACCGTGCCGGAATCCGCGGAGACCTTCCTGAAGCTCCTCGGCGGCGCGGCCGCGCCCTGCGCCCTGGTGGCGCTCGGCCTGTTCCTGGCCCAGACCCGTCACGCCGGCGGCGGGCAGGGGCGGACCGCCGCGCTCCTCGTCGGCCTCAAGCTCGCCCTTCATCCGCTGCTGGCCTACGGCCTCGGCCGCTACCTGTTCGACCTGCCCCCGCTCCTGCTGCACACCGCGGTGCTCATGGCCGCCCTCCCCACGGGCACCGGACCGTTCATGCTGGCGGAGTTCTATCGGCGCGAGGCTGACCTGACCGCCACCGTGGTGCTGGTCTCGACGGTGCTGGCGATCGTCACGGTCTCGGCCTACCTGTCGGCGATCGCCTAGGATTTCCGGCCGGTCATCGGATTTCTCTCCCGCCGCGGCATGACATTCGGAAACCGGACGATCACGCTCTTGCCGCAGAGGAATCGTAACGTTTGCCCCCTAGCGTCGTGGCGCGGCATGCCGTGTCCGCGCTAGAACGATCCGACAAGCGGGGGCGGAACGACGGCGGATGGTGGGTTCGGGAGTTTCCATCGCGGGGCGGATCGTCCGCCTCGCCTGCGCGACCGGCCTGGCGCTGAGCCTCTCGGCCTGCTTTCGGCCGCTCTACGGGCCGACCGCGTCGGGCGAGTCCGTCCAGGCGCTGCTCGCCTCGGTCCAAGTCGACGACGTGGCGATGGCCCAGGGGCAGGAGCGCCTCGGCCATTACCTGCGCAGCGAACTGGTCTTCGATCTCGACGGGTCCGGTCATCCGGCGACCAAGCGCTACCGGCTGAAGCTCTCGGGCTCCGAGATCGTGCAGACCCCGATCGTCTCCTCCACCACCGGCCGCGCCGAGGCCGGCACCCTGGTGGCCAACATCAAGTACAGCCTCGAGGATATGAGCGGCGCCAAGGTCTATACCGAGGGCGTGGCCACCTCGACCGCGACCTACGATCGCTCGGTCCAGCGCTTCGCCAGCCAACGGGCGGCGCGGGACGCCGAGATCCGGCTGGCGAGCGTGCTGTCCGATCAGATCAAGAGCCGCCTCGCCGCCGTGCTCTCGACGAAGCCGTAATCCGACGTGACGGCGGTCAAGGCGGGTGAGATCGAGGGGCTGATCCGGCGCGGACCCGATCCGCGCATCCCCGTCATCCTCGTCTACGGGCCGGATACCGGGCTGGTCACCGAGCGGGCCCGGAAGCTCGCCGAGGATTTCGTCGACGACCCGGCCGATCCCTTCGCGCTGGTTCGGATCGACGGCGACGCCCTGGCGGCCGATCCGGGCCGGCTGTGCGACGAGGCCGGGACGATGGGCCTGTTCGGTGGCCGCCGGTCGATCTGGGTCCGCCCGGGCACCCGCAATTACGCCCCCGCCGTCGAGGCGTGCTCGCGCGACGTC